>JAGGUH010000078.1 GCA_021158645.1 bacterium
CCTTAATAATTTATCCAACGCCTCTTTATATGATATTAAATTTTTCAAAAAATTGTATTATTTAATTCTGCCTCAAGATAATAAAACCTTTAAAAAAGATCTGAATAATTTTTTCTCAAATCGTTAATTTTTATCTTTTTTCGATTTCAATCTCACTCCGGGACCATTAAAACTTGCTTACGTGCTTTAAAGCACGTAAGCAAGGGAAGGTTGCGTTTCAATCCCACACTGGGACTATTGGAACATATGTAAATAATCCTTTTGCTTTTAATGATATTTTATTTCAATCCCACACTGGGACTATTGGAACCAAGAGTTGCTTAAAAAAATGAATAAGAGTAAATTTACTATTTCAATCCCACACTGGGACTATTGGAACCAATCCTGCTCGGCAACCTAAAAGATTGTCGGGATAAAATTTCAATCCCACACTGGGACTATTGGAACGTTGATAAAGTATAAGGTTCTGTCCATTCTTCCTCTCTAATTTCATTTCAATCCCACACTGGGGCTATTGGAACTTCTTTAAAAGAGCATAAAGAAGTTGTAATTGCTTTACTATTTCAATCCCACACTGGGACTATTGGAACTCTTTTTTCTTTTTTATGCCAACATTTAAATTGTCGATTTCAATCCCACACTGGGACTATTGGAACGAAAAAGAAAATGCTTAAAATAATATATATATTTTTATTTCAATCCCACACTGGGACTATTGGAACAATTAAATGAGATAAATTCAAAAATTGTATTATTGTTTTATTTCAATCCCACACTGGGACTATTGGAACGAAAAGACAGAAGGAATTGGTGGCGAGTGTTCGGATATTTCAATCCCACACTGGGACTATTGGAACTTCTTTTTACTTGCCTTATTTGAGCGGATATAAAACAAATTTCAATCCCACACTGGGACTATTGGAACTTAAAATCAATTAAAATTAAACAAATTAAATCAAATTAAAATTTCAATCCCACACTGGGACTATTGGAACTTATAAGCGTTGAGAAAAAAAGAAGAAAAAGAAAGAATTTCAATCCCACACTGGGACTATTGGAACACATTTCTTTTATCCAAACCTTTCTCTCGCCCAATCTGGCATATTTCAATCCCACACTGGGACTATTGGAACGATAATAAGGTTTGGAAAGGAAGATGGACAATTCGATATTTCAATCCCACACTGGGACTATTGGAACTCAGAAAAAAAAGTATATCATCCGAAACTTAAATACGCATTTCAATCCCACACTGGGACTATTGGAACTTTCCTACAGCAGCAAACAACCCTTTTGGTAAATCAATATTTCAATCCCACACTGGGACTATTGGAACCCACAATTTTTGGTTGAAAATAAACGGAAAAATTTAATTTTTTTGGAAAATAACTTGGCGAACCTCCAATAAAGAAAATTTTTAGGAAGGTTGACTGACTCATTTTGTTTAAATTATATTAGAAACTGGATTTTTCTCTATCTCCTGTAACTTTAAGATTTTCTAAATCAACTTGAGGTATCTCTATATGAAATTGTTGTTTTCTATATTTAGTCCTGAATCTGAATTGTAATCTAAATCTATGAAGTCAGGGTTTTTGGAATTGCAAAATTTCTTTGCTAAATAAATAGGTACATCAATATAGTATTCTTTCTTTAATAAAATTAATTTCATCTTTTCTTGACGGTCAGTAGTCTGTTTTATTTTCTCTTCAATTTTTTGAATTTCATTATAAAAACAGGAGGGAATCATAGGGATTTGGAGAATACCTCTTCGGGTTCGTAGCAGTTCCTGCCCTTCTATTTCGTTTATTCTAAAAGCCGCAATATAATTTAGTTTTTCCCAAGTCTCCTTAAACGGGTTTTCTTTTTCTAATTTTTTTATTTGTTCCTTTAATTTGTTTTTGATTTTGTTATAAAAACTATCTGTAAGCAATAAATAATCAGCCTCACTTTTAAATTCCTGTTGTTTAAGTAATTTTAAGGTAATCCCTAAAAAATTTTCTTCATATGGTCCCGGAGTTTCTGGATTAAAAATGTATACTGGAAACTCTTCTTTACTGCCAAAACGATTTATTCTTCCAAAACGTTGAACAAGCGAATCGAAATATGCAATTTCAGTAAAAAGAACATCAAAATCTATATCAAGTGAAACTTCTACTACCTGAGTTGAAACTAATATAAAAGGGACTTGTAATTCTTTTAAAATCCTTTTTTCCTTCTCTTGCCTATCTTTTGCAATAAATTTGCTATGTAAAAGCATTAGTGATCTCGAAGAAATTTTATTTTCATTTTTCAAAATAGAATAAATCTTTTGTGCTTCTTGTATTGTATTTACCACTATTAAAATTTTTTTTCGCTTTTTAAATTCCTCTATAATTAAACCTATTTCATTTTTTAGGAAATTGTTTTTAATAATCGGTTTTGTCCTTCTAAAGTTCTTGTATTCTTTTAAAATTTGATTTTCATCTCCTACTTTCCTGGCGTTTAAGAAGTTCAATTCTTCTTGAAAGAATTTAGGAAAAGTAGCACTCATTACGCAAATTTTAGCATTATATTCATTTTTCAACATTTTGATTAACCACTTTATCAAGAAAAAAGTATAAGCATCATAAATGTGAATCTCATCAAAAATGAAAACACTGTTTGAAAAAATTACCTCCCGAGGAGGGAATTTTTTGTAATTCATTAAAGTTAATAAAAGTTGATCCGGTGTAGTTATGTTAATCGGTTTTAAAAAATATTTAAAAATCTGACCTTGTTCTAATTTTTCTTCTTCTAAAAGCAATGATTCATATTTAGAATGGTAAATTCCGACTTGTTTATCTCCAAATTTCTTGAGGAATCTGTAATACATCGCATTGATAGAAGCAGTGGTTGGAAGAATATAAAATAAATTTGGTTTTTTAAATTGCTTTGCCCATAAAAGCGCTGTCTCAGTTTTTCCTCTCCCCGTAGGTATCTGAATAAAAATATCTTGATTTGCCTGCTGGGCTTCTTTTTGATACCAGTATAATCTTTTATCTTTGCTAATAATATCAACTGGAAAAATAACTTTTTTTTGGGGCATTGAATTACTGCTTGCGTAATAATCTGCTCTGATTAATAAACCCTGAGAGTAAACTAAAAGTTCTCGCCACAAAAAATTAGAATCATCACTGATATAATTTCTTGCATTGTCAAATATTTGATATGGTTTGCTTTTCAAAACATTTTCTTTTTTAATAGGTAATCCCCAATCGTTTAAAATAGTTATTAGGCTTTCAAAATCAGTTTTTGGGGTCCATTGCAAATTTTCATAGTCGTTATACAATCTTCCATAATAAGGAGAATGATGCGAGGCTACTATTAGAATCATCAAATTAGAGATCCATTCAGGAAATTTCCTAATAGAAAAAATTTCATTTAATATGGAAAGACTTAAAAGAGCATGGGGAGGAGATTTAGATTGTTTGCTTCTTATGTAATTCTGAAATCTATAATCTGCTTTTCCAATATCGTGCAAAAGAGCACTTATCTTTAGCGCTTTAATAAATTTCTTTTTATCTTTTGAAATTTTTTTTGATTTTCTAACTATAGATGGTGGAAGATAGTATTTGATAAGATAATCTATTATTTCTTTTGTTTTCTCTGAATGCTTCTTTAGAGATTCATTAGGTTTGGCTAGCAGTTTCATACCAAATTTAAAATAAAATAATTGGTTTTTTGGCGAAATAATAACAATGCAATTTGGGGGTTGTTTTGATTAAACAATTGTATCCAACGATTAAATCTATAAATTCTGGTATTCGACCTTTATCAGTGATTTTCCAATCTCCTACTGTTTTATATTTTTTTGCTGGAATAACTAATTGTTCTCTTTTATCGTTTTTTATTCTGTCAGTAATAAACCAATCAATTTTTTTAATTTCGGGAACCACGCATTCAAATAAACTTTCTTTTCCTGAAGTTAGAGTTTTAAATAAAGTAATTTTAGTAATAGGAAAAGCCAAAAAATCACTAGTTCCCAAATAAAGCGGAAATTTTGGCTCTTCAATGGCTTTTGAAATTTCCTGAAGCAACCCATTTTCTTCTAGCCCTAAATAAATCCTGTATTTAGGCCTTACTAATAAATTCCTCATCGTTGGAGTTTCGGTTATCTCTTTCCCTTTTAGATTCCTTAATTTTGTAATCTCTCGAGTGAAGCCATTGATTTCTAAAATTTCAATTCCAACTTTAAGTTTTTTTGCTAATGCTTCATAGGTGTCTTTTTCAGAATATCCTAACGAAGCGCCTATTAAACCTAAAATTGCTGTCCTTTGCGGACAAAGAAAGGTTTCAAAAAATGAAAGAGTTGCAGGATTCCGAAAGCAAGCCAAATCCCCTTTAAGAATAAAAGAAATGCCTTTCATAGTTTTTTAATTCTTTATATCTCTTTCAACAAACTCTCTTTAAGGTTAGATAATTCAATTAATTCAATTTTTTCATCTTTTAATTTTTCAATCTCTGGCCAATTTTTAACAAATCCTCTCAAGCCACCAATCCATACCTTTTCTATCTTATCTCTGTAAAGATCTAAAACCTCTTTCAGGGTATTTACATCTAAATTATAATTTTCATCTATTCTTAACTTATCGGCTACAGTTAAACTTTTATCATTTCGCCCAACAATTACCATAAAATCAGGAGAAAGTTTCGTTAAAAAATTTGTTTGATGTCCACCACCCCAAAGATTAAGAATAGCATCAAATAATGCTTCGATTCTTTTTTTCTTCTCATCTTCTTTGATTATCGTTTCTTCTTTTTCGTCATCATAACCAATTCTATCTAGTTCAATGGCAAAATTTCCTCTCATTACATTGGTGGTAATTTCAATATCATATAAACTATGCTGTTCTTTGCCTGTAGGATCAAACCTTACTCCTCGGTTTATGTCTCCTTTATAAGAAAATACTGAAATTAAACCATTTGTTTTTACTGGTGCTACTCTTTTCTTTGTGTTCTTTCCAGAAGTATCCATATAACCAAAAAGATCATCATCAATATATTTCCCTAAATTGCATTCTGTAGTTATTTGCCTTCCTGTTTCTTCGTCGGTAGTAGAACTTTTTCCTTTTATCGGAGATAGTTGCCAGCCAATACTTTTCCAATATTCTTTTATTGCGTATTTAATGCTAGCACCTGAAACAAATACTCTTTGTTTTCCGTCAATTTCTTCGGTTTTCTTAAGAATTGTAATGTTGCCTTCTGTTCCGCTTGCATTAGGATTTGCCTTTTCAATTTTTGTAAGATAAGCAATTTCTAAAAATTTAATTTTGTTCATATTTTTCTTTCTGGGAAGCAAATATTGCATTTGCCATCCCGATCAAGAAATAAACCTTTAGATTACGGAAAACATTTTCGTTTTCCTTAAACGACCTTTCATCGAACGAAATTTTAGCGCGAAGTTGAAGGTTATTTGCTTGATCCAAAAAATCTACAAGTTGCCTGGTTCGTCGCAAATCGTAGATATATTTTACAACTTTTTCTTTTCTTCCCTCAACTTCTAGCAGCTTTTTCCCGAAGTTATAACCTTGTTTTGAGATTTTTTCATAAAGTTCTTTTTCTTCTTTAGGCATATTTAATACATCCATTATTATTGGCAGAATTGTCTCATTGTATGGAAGAGTCGACCTTCTCTCCTTGATGTTTTTAAAGAGAACATCTTCCAACAATTGCCAATTTATTTTTTTGAAAAAAAATAATTCTCTCAAAAATTTATTTCTTTTTACAAATCCATCTTTCTTTTTAAAATTATATCTTTTAGTTTTAAAATTATATTCTAAAAATGATTTTGTAAACACCGGAAATATATTTATTTTTTGACCTGTTTCTTTTATAATTGGCGCTTTCTCCCATATTTTTCTTAAGATTTGGAGCATAATATGAATATTGTCAATTTTTTCTGCAAAGTGCCAAACTTTTTTCCCTTTTGTTTCCAATCCAAAAATCGCTACTCCAATTTGACTATTTTCTTGTTGATTTAAGTTGTATCTTGAGTTGGTAGCAATTTTATTCAGCAATTCGCTCAAAAATTCATAGGGATAATTTACGCCATCTACTTTGAAATTCTTCCAATAATTAGAATAAACAAAATTTGAAGAAAATTCTTCTTTTAGTCGTTTTAAAAATCTGTTTAAAACATATTCATTGTCAGAATAAAAAAAGAGAAAATTTAAATAATCCTGATTTGAAGAATAAAATATATTTTTATAAGCGGCAAAAAGAATTGCGGTGCAATTTTTACATACTTTTAAACTTGCAATCTTGGCTTCAGGATATAAATTTGGAAATTTATTTTTATCAATAATAAAAGGAAAAAACCAACCTTTAATTGTTAATCCTCCTTTATGATTACAAAAAACACACCGAGATGTTTTATCTTCCTTTAATCCTTGCAAAAATCTTTTTAGGAAGTCGGGCATAGATTCTCTTTTTGAAGTTAAAACAAACTCTTTGCTATTTTTTTCTCTAATAATTTTAGTTTTTTTTAAGTTATTCTTTTTTATAAAATCTTCAATAATTTTCTGTTCTTTAATGGACAATTTATTAAACTCTTGTTTGTCCTGTTTAATAGCAGGCATTAACTGCTGAAAGAAAATTTTGGAAAAGTTACTTAATTTCTCATTAAGATAATATTTTTCAACCTTTTTCTTCTTAAAGTTGTAATAATAGGCTTCGGATTGTTCTTTGTTTAAAATATTCTCTAATATCTTAGAGGTATTTTGAACAGTTAATTCCAACGGCTCTTTTAAAGGAGGATTTTTCGTTTGAAATATTAAACCGTCTTTCTTTTTGAGAAAGTTGTTTAATACTGTTAATCCACTTTTATACCATTCGTTTAACATATAATGATTCTATTTTATCAAATTTTTTCCAAATTTACAAAGCCGAAGCCCATTGAGTTTTTTTCGCCAAAGCCGCAATCTGTGGCAAATTCTAAAATTTTTTTTGTCTTTTCATCTAAAAAATCAAAATGAAATTCCCAGAGGGAACCGATGA
>JAGGUH010000007.1 GCA_021158645.1 bacterium
CTGAACTAACCTTTAAAAATTCTTTAATTTGTGTAATACTAATAATGTGTGAATCTGTCATATTTATTGTCATCATATACCTCAATTATGACAGATTCACACATTTTAAGCAAAATGGCAAAATAAGACATTTCAAACTCATTTTGCATTAGAAAGCGATTTCATTTCATGATCATTTTGTATTAGATAAGACCTGGTCTTGACTTTTGAATTGAAAATAATAATATCTTAAACAATGGAAGAAAAAGATAATTTAAATCAAAAAGAGAAAAAGGTTTATGAAATTGGTTATATTTTAGATCCTGATTTGTCAGGAAAAGATTTATTGAGTGCCTTTGAATTGTTAAAAAAAATAATTGAAGAAAAATTAAAAGGAAGCATTTTAGAAACCCAAAAACCAAAAAGAATCAATCTTGCCTATTCAATTCAAAAAAAAGAAAAAGGATATTTTGGTTATTTTGTTTTTGAAACTATACCTCAAGAAATAATTGAATTAAAAGACCATTTAAAATACCAAAAACCGATTTTAAGATATATTTTAATTAAAAGAGATAGAAGGGAATTAGAAAGAAAAGAAACTTTTTATGTTAAGAAAACAAGAAAAGAAAAACTTGATGAAGGAAAATTAGAAAAAAGATTAGAAGAAATTATTCCAGAAAAGTAAATTTAAATATGAATTTTAATCGAATTTTTATATTAGGAAATTTAACAAGAGATCCAGAATTAAGACAAACCCCAAGTGGTCAAAGTGTGGTTAATTTTGGCGTGGCAACCAATCGAATTTGGAACGACAAAGATGGAAATCGGCAACAAGAAGTTGAATACCATAATGTAGTTGTTTTTGGAAAACTGGCTCAAATTGCGGCTCAATATCTAACTAAAGGACAATTAGTTTTTGTAGAAGGAAGAATTAGAACTAGAAGTTGGGAAGACGCTTCGGGGCAAAAAAGAAATCGAACCGAAATTATTGCTTTGAGTTTTCAAATGGGTCCGAGAAAATTAAAAGAAGACAGCGAAGAAATACCAGAAATTGTCAACAAAATAGAAGAAGTTGATTTGGATACATCACAAAATTTTCAAAAAGAAGAACCCCAAGAAGAAGTTCCATTTTAAATCTAAATCAAAATGAAACAATGTTATTTTTGTTCTAGAAATTTAAAAGAAATTGACTATAAAGATTTGGCGATTTTATCTCGCTTTATTTCGCTTCAGGGCAAAATTTATCCTCGAAAAAAAACCGGAGTTTGTTCAAAGCATCAAAGAAAATTAGCCCAGGCAATTAAAAGAGCAAGAAATTTGGGATTGTTGCCATTTGAGAAATAAATAAAGTATGAATTTTCTCGAAATTATCTTATTAAAACTAAAATGGGCAATTTCTTCGTTCTGGTGGATTTTTTTTCCTTTAATCACTTTTTATTTATTTTGGAATTTTTTCACTCAAAGCAATAAAAAAAAGTTTTTAGAATCACTTGACTGGGTATTGCTTGAAATCAAAGTACCTCAAGAAACTCTAAAAACTCCAAAAGCAATGGAGCAAGTTTTTACTAATCTTCATTCATCTTTAAGAAAAAAAATTTCTTTTTTTGATAAAAATTTCAAAGGAATTATTCAAGAATGGTTTAGTTTTGAAATCGCAACTATCTCTAATGAAATTAGATTTTTTATAAGAACTCCTTCTAATTTTAGAAACTTAATTGAAAGTCAAATTTATGCCCAATACCCTGAAGCAGAAATTAGTTTAGTTGAAGATTATTTCAAAAAAATCAAAGAAAAATTTTCTTTTAAAGAATATAATTTTGAAGAAACTCTTTTAGTTTTGGCAAGAGAAAACCCTTATCCAATTTTAACTTATCAGTTTTTTGAAGAAAAAGAAGAAGAAAAAAGAATCGATCCTTTAGCAAACATTTTGGAAGCAATGACCACTGATTCTGATAAAAATCAAGTTGTTGTTGTTCAATATGTATTTAAACCGACAAAAGATGATTGGAAAAAAGAAGGCGAAGAAATTGTAAAAGAACTTGGCGGAGGAAAACCAGCAGTAAAAATGAATATCGTAGAACATGTTATAGAGTGGATGAGAAATCTTTACCGGGCTTTTTTCGAGCCGCCAACTTGGGGTGGGGGAAAAAGTGGCGAGCCACCAGATTATACTAAACTTTCTCCCGGAGTAATAGAAATTATAAAAAGCATCGAGAGAAAAATTTCAAAATTAGGATTTGAGGGAGCAATTAGAATAAGTTATCTTTCAAGGAAAGAAACTTTTGATAAATCAAAATTAAATGCAATTGTTGGTGCTTTTTTTCAGTTTAATACCCAAAATTTGAATTCTCTTAAAAAAGAAAATCCGTTTAAAATTAAATATGAATGGTTTTTTAAAAATCGAAGAATGCTTTTAAAGAAAAAAGAAGAACTTTCAGCCATTGAAAAAAGAAAAATTCCTTCAAAAACCTCAATCTTTAACAGCGAAGAGTTGGCAACTATTTATCATTTCCCAACTAAAATGGTAAAAACTCCTTCTTTAATTCGACCGCCAATTAAACAAGTCGAACCGCCTCCAACACTACCAACTTAATTTTTTAAAAAATATGAACGAGATAGTTTATTTAGGAAAAACAACTTATCGAAACCGAGAAGTAGAATTCGGAGTCAAACTTGACGATCGCCGCCGTCATTTTTATGTTATTGGAAAAACCGGTATGGGAAAAACTACTTTACTTGAAAATATGACTATTCAAGATATTAAAAATGGCAGAGGAATAGGAATAATTGATCCTCATGGAGGATTTGCTCAAAAAGTTTTGAAGTATATTCCCAAAGAAAGAATTGATGATGTAATTTATTTTGATCCTTCAGATCTTAATTTTCCTTTTGCTTTTAATGTAATGGAAAAAGTTGATCCTTCTTTAAGATCAATTGTTGCCTCAGGTCTTATTGGTGTTTTTAAAAAAATTTGGTGGGAATCTTGGGGTCCAAGATTAGAATATCTTTTGAGAAATGCTATTATGGCTCTTTTAGAAATAGAAAATTCGACCTTACTTTCAATAATGCGACTTTTAATTGATAAAGAATATCGAAAAGATGTAATCGAAAAAGTAACTGATCCTGTTATTAAAACTTTTTGGAAAGAAGAATTTACTCGTTATAATAGCCAGTTCCAAGCCGAAGCCGTAGCCCCAATCCAAAACAAGGTTGGCCAATACATCACTTCGCCTTTGGTTAGAAATATCGTTGGACAAAGAACGACTTCTATTAATTTAAGAAAAGCAATGGATGAGGAAAAAATTCTTATTGTAAATCTATCTAAAGGAAAAATTGGAGAAGATAATTCCACTTTACTTGGGGCACTTTTAATTACAAAACTTCAACTTGCAGCAATGAGCCGAATTGATCTTGAAGAAGAGAAAAGAAAAGATTTCTTTTTATATGTTGATGAGTTTCAAAACTTTGCCACTGAAAGTTTTGCTACTATTCTGTCAGAAGCAAGAAAATATCATTTAAATTTAATTTTATCTCATCAGTATATCGAACAACTTCCGGATATTGTTAGAAACGCTGTTTTTGGAAATGTAGGAAGTTTAGTTGTTTTTAGGGTCGGCGCCTCTGATGCTGAATTTTTGAGTAAAGAATTTTATCCATTTTCAGTTGAAGATTTGTGCAATTTGCCAAAATACCACACTTGCGTTAAATTAATGATTGACGGTGTTGCTTCAAGCCCATTTATTGCAAAAACTTTACCTCCTTTTCCAACTCCGGAAATTTATTATATTGATGAAATCATTCAAAACTCGAGAAAAAAATACACCCGAAAAAAAGATGAAGTTGAAGCAGAAATTGCTAAAGAGTGGCTTAAGGAAAGGGAATTTTATCCGGCTTACTGCTGGGTTTGCCAAAAAGAAATTACTGTGCCTTTTCTTCCGGATCCAAAAAAACCAGTTTATTGCAAAGAATGCAAGGAAAAGGTTGATAGAGGCGAGATAAAACCTCCTTCAAGCCCGCCAAAATCACTTATTGAAAAGGGGATTGTTATTTCTTTAGAAGAATTGAGAAAAAAAGAACCAGAAAAACCAAAAACAAAACCAAAGACAGCCCCAGATTTAGAGTCAATAAGAAAATCATTAGAAGAATCACTAAAAAAAGTTGATGATGAAAATTAGTTTTTATTTGTTTTTTTGTGCGCCCACTTTGTGTTTAAATTGTTTGTTTTTTATTAACTCTTTGTTTTTAATTTGATATTTAATCATTAAGAAAGCAAATAAAAATAATTTATGATCTCTCTTGAAAAAGAAAAAATTTATTATAATGCCTTAAATTTGATTTTTGAGACAAATTATTTGTTTTTAAAAAAACTTTATCAAAAATTTGGCTCTTTTGTAAAAATTTATCAGGAAATTCCAAACCTTTCAGTTTCACAAAAAATTTTTGAAAGGTTTAAAAAAACTGATCCGTTTTTAGAATTTGAAAAACTAAAAAGAAAAAAAATAGTTTTAATTTTATTTTTTGAAAAAAATTTTCCTAAAATTTTAAAAGAAACTCAAAATTTTCCTTTGGGTCTTTATGTTTTATCTTCTCTTCCTTTAAAAGAAATTTTCTATTCTCCTTCAATTGCAGTTGTTGGCACCAGAAAAGCAACAAATTATGGAAAAGAAATTGCAAAGAGATTTAGTTTTGAACTGGCAAGTTTAGGATTTAATATCATTTCTGGTCTCGCTTCAGGAATTGATACTTGTGCCCATCAGGGGGCAATTGAGGGCAGGGGAAAAACAATTGCGGTTTTAGGTTCTGGAATTGATTTAATTTATCCTCAAATCAATTTATCTTTATCTCAAAAAATTAAAAATCAGGGAGCCATAATTTCAGAATACCCGCTCGGCTCACCACCAATGCCATATCATTTTCCTGAAAGAAACAGAATTATTTCCGGACTATCTCTTGGAATTCTGGTAGTTGAGGCACCAAAAAAATCAGGGGCTTTAATTACCGCAAAATTTGGATTAGAAGATGGAAGAGAAATTTTTACGATTCCAGGTTCAATTTTTTGGAAAAATTTTGAGGGCAATCATAATTTGATTAAAAAAGGAGCCAAACTTGTAGAAAACATAGAAGATGTTTTAGAAGAAATAAAAGACCAAGTACAAATTGAACTTCCAAAGAAAGAAATTCGCTTAACATTTAAAAATAATCAGGAAAAAGAAGTTTTTGAAATTATAAAAAATTCAAATGAAGGAATTGAGTTTGACAAAATTTCAATTAATTCTAAAATTTCACCAGAAAAAGTGGCTTCAATTTTGTCTTTGCTTGAAGTTAAAGGTTTTATTAAAGAAATTAAAGGAAAATATTATCCCTTAACCAAACTATGAATTTAGTAATCGTTGAGTCGCCAACAAAAGCAAAAACTATTTCAAGTTTTCTGCCAAAAGATTATAAAGTAATTGCTTGTTTGGGCCATATTAGAGACCTTCCAAAAACAAAATTAGGAGTTGATTTAGAAAAAAACTTTTTACCTCATTATATAATTCCTAAAAGATCAAGAAAAATTGTTAAAGAAATAAAAAATTTATCTCAAAAAGCAAAAAAAGTAATTTTAGCAACAGATGAAGATCGAGAAGGAGAAGCAATTGCCTGGCATATTCTTAACACAATTTTTCAAAAAGAAAAAGAGAAAAAAAAAGAGTGCCAAAGAATTGTTTTTCATGAGATTACAAAAAAAACAATTGAAGAATCTTTAAAAAATCCTCGAAAAATCAATTTAAATTTAGTCAATGCTTGGCAGGCGAGAAGAATTTTAGATAGATTAGTTGGCTATAAACTTTCGCCGTTTTTATGGAAAAAAGTTGCCAATCGGCTTTCTGCCGGTAGAGTTCAGTCAGCGGCTTTAAGATTAATTGTTGAAAAGGAAAAAGAAATTAAAAAATTTATTCCAAAAGATTATTACACTATCGAGGCAATTTTCGAGAAAGAAGGTATTGAATTTACCGCAACTTTATTTGAAATTGACAAAAAGAAATTAGAAAGAACTGAAATTGATAAAAATTTAGTTCAAAAACTATTAAAAGAAATAGATAAAAATTTTTTAGTCCTAAATGCCTCAAAAAAAACAATCACCAAAAAACCTTTACCTCCTTTAATTACCTCAACAATGCAGCAAGATGCTTATAATTTTTATCGGTTCTCGAGTAAAAAAACAATGTTACTTGCCCAAAGATTATATGAAGGAATTGAAATTGAAGGCAAGCCAAAAGGATTAATTACTTATATGAGAACTGACTCTTTTAATTTGAGCCAAGAAGCAATAAAGCAAGCAAGAGAATTTATTAAAAATAATTTTTCAGAAAAATATTTACCAGAAATTCCCAATAAATTCAAAGCAAAATCAAAACTTGCCCAAGAAGCCCATGAAGCAATTAGACCAACTAATGTTAGTTTAACTCCTCAAAGTATTAAAAAATATCTTTCCGAAGATGAATTTAAACTATATGATTTAATTTGGAGAAGATTCGTTGGATGCCAGATGAGGGAAGCAAAACTTGAAAGAGTTGAAATTGAATTAATTTCAAATAGAATTTATAAATTCAAAGCAAATGGACAAAGAATTTTGTTTGATGGTTTTTTAAAAGTTTTAAAAAGAAAAATTTCTGAAAACTTGCTTCCAGAAATCAAAGTAGGGGAGGAATTAGTTGCAAAAAATATAAAAAGTGAAAAACACCAAACTCAACCACCGGCAAGATTCAATGATGCTTCTTTGGTAAAAACACTTGAAACATTAGGCATTGGCAGACCTTCGACTTACGCAACAATTGTTTCTACTTTAATTGAAAGAGGATATATTAAAAGAGAAAAAAGGGGATTTCAACCAACTGAAGTTGGAGTGATAGTTTCTGATCTTCTTACTGCTCATTTTCCAAAAATTGTTAACTATCAATTTACGGCTAAAATGGAAAATGATTTGGATTTAATTGCCTCTGGTAAAAAAGAATATCAAAAAACTTTAGAAGAATTCTGGAATCCTTTTTATGAAAATTTAAAAAAGAAATATCAAGAAGTGAAAGAAACAAAAGCAATTTTAACTGATAAAAAATGTCCGGAATGTGGCAAACCATTAGTAAAACGACTCTCAAAATATGGTTGGTTTTTGAGTTGTTCTGGTTTCCCAAAATGCCGCTATAAAGAAAGTATTAAAGACGAAAAAGCGTTAGACACTAAACCAGAGAAATCAAACCATAAAACAAGTTCGGAATCATAAAATTTAAAATTTGGAATTTGGAATTTATATTTTATTTCTCACCTCTCATTTCTCATCTCACACTTCCACTAATAGCGGGTATCGTATAATGGCAATTACACCTGCTTCCCAAGCAGGAGATGAGGGTTCGATTCCCTCTACCCGCATTTTTTAATTGATAAGTTTACGGATAAATAAGATACAATTTTTATTAAAATTATCATCAAAAACAACTAAAAAAATTTGTTTTGAAATTCGATTAATTACGTAATTTATTACGTAATTAATTACGTAATTAATTACGTAATTAATTACGTAATTCAAAAATGAAATTTTTTAATATTTTAATTATACGATTCTTCTTTTTTAATTTAAAAAAGTAGGGGATTTAAAATAATAAAAGGGTTCAAAAAAGAGTTGATTTTTTTAGAAAAAATTAATAAAATCTTCTTAAAAGAAAAAACTTTAAAAAATAAAAAAGGAGAAAGGAGGTAAGGAAGATGGAAAAAATTATTAAAGTTAATAAAATTAACTCGGAACAACAGAAACAGAATTCTGATTCCAGAATTTGTCCTATAGTTAAAAAAGGGGATGTCCTCATTTTTGA
>JAGGUH010000037.1 GCA_021158645.1 bacterium
AAATTTCTTTTAAAAACTCTCAAAATAATAGAATTTTCCTTAAGTTTTTGAATTTCTAAAAGATATTTTTTAAAAATTTTTTTAAAAAGTATCTTTAAAAAAATAAAAAATTAATAATTTTAAAAAATGTTATCACTTTAAAGAGATGTTCTATAAGGAATTTAAAAGAATTTACGTAATTAATTACGTAACTAATTACGTAATTTATTACGTAATAAATTACGTAATTTAAAATAAATTTTAATATTCTTTAAAATTTAAAAATTTGAAATTTAGACGCGATCGCGTTTAAATTTCAAAAAAAGTAGAAGTGGGTTTTAAAAGGGTAGTTTGAAAGGACATTTTGAAAAAATATTCTGAAAGGATAGAATTAGATTGAAAATATAAAAGGATTGTTTCAATTGACAAATTTTTTTAATTGGATAAACTCATTAACTAAATGTTAAAAATTAAACTAAAATTAATAGGAAAAAAACATCAGAGATCTTTTAGGATAATAGTTCAAGAGGCAAGAGAAAAATTGAGAGGGAAATTTGTTGAGGACTTGGGTTGGTGGAACCCTCATTTTGATAAATTTGAAATAAAAAAAGATAAAGTTTTATATTGGTTAAAAAAAGGGGCTCAACCTACTGATACTTGTTATAATTTGTTAATTGAGGCAAAAGTAATTGAAGGAAAAAAGAGATCGGTTCACAAAACAAAAAGAAAAAAGAAGGAAGCCGAAGAAGTAGAAAAAGAAAAAAAAGAGAAAACAGAAGGGATTAAAGAAGAGACCAAAAAGGAGGTTGAAAAAGAAGTAAATAAAGAAGAAAAAGAAAAGAATGTTGAAGTAAAAGAAACATCATCAGAAGAAAAATTAGAAAAAGAAAAAACTGATAAAAAATAAAAAAACTTTAAATTTTTAAATTTTCCCAAGAAAGAAGGCACTTTTTCTCGGGTAAGTTCTTTTAGAAATTAAATTTCTAAAAGACGCCTTCAAAGGAAATTATGGCAAAAACTCGAAAAGAAAAAGAAAAAATTTTAAAAGAATTAATTGAGGAATTTAAAAATTCTCCTTCTTTTATGTTCGTTGATTTTTTTAATTTGGATTCATTTTCTTTTTTTAATTTTAGAAATCTTTTAAAAGAAAAACAAACAAAGGTGAAAGTTATTAAAAAAACATTAGCAAAAATTTTAATGGATAAATTAGGTGTTGCTCTTGATCCAAGAAATCTCGAAGGTTCTTTGGCATTGATTTGGTCAGAAGAAAGAGATTTATTAGATTTTTTAAAAGAAGTTTACAAATTTTCAAAGAAAAACGAGAATTTAAAAATTGTTGCTGGGTTTTATGAAGGTAATGTTCTAAACAAAGAAGATTTAAAAGAATTAGCAATGTTGCCATCAAAAGAAGAACTTTTTTCAAAGGTCGTTTTAGCAGTAGAAGCGCCAGTTTTTGGTTTGGTTTATGATTTAAAGAATTTTTATCAAAAACTGGTGTTTGTTTTAGGAAATATTAAAAAATAATTATGGAAGAAAAAAATCAAAATCAAGATCAAGAATCAAAAAATGAAACTCAAAAAGAAGTACCAGAGAAATTTAAAGAATTAGTAGAAAAGATTGAAAATATGTCAGTAAAAGATTTGGCTGAATTTGTTAAGGTTTTAGAAGAAAAATTTGGAGTAAGCGCTATGCCTCAAGTTGTCGGGGTCCAAGGAGCAACTGCTGGTGGTGGAAGCGGAGCAGAGGAAAAGGATAGTTTTTCGGTAATTTTACAGTCGTCAGGAGATCAAAAAATACAAGTGATTAAAGCAGTAAAAGAAATTACCGGATTAGGATTAAAAGAAGCAAAAGATTTAGTTGATAGCGCTCCGAAGCCAATTAAGGAAGGAGTTAAAAAAGAAGAAGCAGAGGAAATCAAGAAAAAAGTTGAGGAAGCAGGAGGAACGGTTGAAATTAAGTAAAAAACCACTATAATCATCATTAATGAAAGAAAGTATATTCCTTAAAAAGGAAAAAAAATCTCCTTCTATTAAAAAAGAGGCAGAAAAAAAATTGGTGGCTCGGTATGAATCTTCGCTTGATTCTTGTGGAAAAAAATTAGAAAATGCTTTCAAAAGAATTGCTAATTTAGTTGGAGATAAAAAAGAAATTGATGATATTTTAGAATTAAAACGGGCTTATTTTAGACAAAGAAACAAGGATCCAAAAAGCGCTGAAATTATAGATGAGGAATATCGGGAAAAAGTCAATCAAATCAAACAAAAATTAATTGACGAGATTTTTAATCCGAAAAGAAAATTTACTCCAAGTCAAGTTGAGCCCTGGCAAAGAGAAGATATAAAAACCAGAGAAAAATACTCTCAAAGATTTTATTCTCAAGATCTTGCTTTATTGAGAGATGAAGAGTATTTTGTTAAATTAAAAGATCAGTTAAATCAAGAAAAGTTTAATAATATTTTTAATAAAAGAAATGAGGTGTTTTTAAAACATTTAGTTCTTAAAAATTTGATTGGTTTTTCGCCAAAAGAAAGTGATTTAGATTTTTTTTACAAAAGGAACAAACAACTAAAAATTTCAGAAATAATTAATGATGGGGGATATTTGGTGAGATTTTTTAATCGGGAAGGAAAACGTAAATTTTTAGATCGTGGAGCAATAAAATTAGAAGTTGTTTCTTCTAAAAATAAAAAACCTGTGATAAGAATTGAAAAAATGAGTGAAAATTTAGAGAAAAAAAACTTGGTTCCTAAAAAAGAATTTTCAATTTTTGATAAATCTTTGCCTCTGTTTCTAAAATTAATAGTTCAAGCGTTTCTCAAAGATTTAAAGAAACAGGGCTCGTAGCTCAACTGGTTAGAGCGTCTGGTCCACATCCAGAAGGTTGGGGGTTCAAGTCCTCCCGAGCCCACTACTAATGGAGATGAGAGGTGGGAGGTGGGAAGTGAGAATCCCAGCGCAACCCCAACTTTTGCACCC
>JAGGUH010000089.1 GCA_021158645.1 bacterium
ATTATGATTTTGTAGTGACTTTGCCAGCAGAAACTTGTTCTTATAAAAAATGTGTTGGTTCAGAGTGCGTTGAAGTTACTCAATCGCCACCTTGTCCGGCTGATGAATGTTCAAGTGATAGTGATTGCGGCGGTAGTGATGGTTCTACTTGCGATTGTACTCCTTGGGTGAATCGCGGTTGTGGCGGGAATGGTTGTGAGCCAACTGAAATGTGGCGGACTAGACATTGTTGTTGTTCTGGAGGTTGTTTTGATGAAAATGATTGTGAACGGCATGGGGATTGTTTAAATTTTCATGCTCAAGGTTTGATTTGGACTGCTAATGGAGATCCGATAGCATTTATTGATAGAAATGGAAATATGTTTTTGGACGAATTTTGGTACGATCACAGGACTGGGGGATGGTTTGGGGATGAAAAATTTAAAATTAAATGTGGAAGTTCAATAGTGGCTAGAATGGACAGTCGGGGAAATTTATATCTCAAAGGCGCTCTTATTACCAAAGGTTCACCTAAAGATAAGGGATTTGTAGTAAAATCAAACGGGGTTGTTGTCGCCCAAATTGATTGTTCTGGAAATTTAATATTGAAAGGTAAGGTTTATAAAAACATAAATGCTGTTTGGTAAAAAATTGTTTGGGATTAAGTATAAACAAATTAGATATAAGCAATTAAAAAGTAAAGTAGAAAAAACATTTAAAGTTTAATTTTTTAAATAAATTTCAATGAATTCTAAAAAATTTTTTAAAATTTTATTTTTTAGCGGGATCGTTTTGTTTTCATTTTGTTTTTACCATCAAAGTTTTGCCGAAGAAAAAGATGTCTTTGGTTTTGCTTGGTCAGAAAATATTGGCTGGATTAGTTTTAATTCTGCCTCTGATGGCTCTCCTATTGATTACGGAGTAAAGATAGATACTTCTACTGGTAATCTTTCCGGTTATGCTTGGTCAGAAAATATTGACTGGATTTCTTTTAATAGAAGCGATACTGGTTCTCCTCCATTAGACGATCAATGCCCAAGTGGCACTTGTATTGCCAAAGTAGATGATCCTGGTAATTTAAAAATTACTAATGTAAAAATAAAGGGTTGGGCGAGGGCTTTGGCGGCTTGTGATTCAGTGCCTTGTACTTCTTCGGGTCCTTGTTCTAATTGCGGTGGTTGGGATGGTTGGATTAGGTTTGATCATGGCCAAGTTAATGAAGTATATATTGATCCTTCAGGAGATTTTTATGGTTGGGCTTGGGCAGATGAAGTGATTGGTTGGATTAGTTTTAACAGCAGAAATTGTGATAGTGATGGTGATGGTTTTTCTGATGGTACTCTAGCTGGTTGTCCACCTGCTGGGACACCTATTCCTGCTTATAAAGTTAGTATAGAAATATCAAATAGTCCGCCGATAGCAGATGCAGATGGTTCTTATACGGTTCTCGAAAACAATACTATATTATTAGATGGAACTGGCTCCAAAGATAATGATGGAAGTATTGTTTCATATGTTTGGTCTGGTCAGTGTGCTTCTTATTTAGATGATGTAAATATCCCTCAACCTACATTTACGGCTCCTGAAATATCTTCTGATGAAGATCATAAAGATTATACCTGTACTCTTACAGTTACTGACAACGATGGAGCAACAGGTTCTGATAATACTAAAGTTACGGTAATAAACACTGTCTCGCCGCCTTCTTGTTCGGTTTCTCTTTCTTCTGATTTGTCCAAAGATTGGATTTGGCAAACTAAACCAATGACTTTGACTTGGAGTGGTACAGATATTGTTCAGTGTCGAAGATGGATTGAGATTTGGAACCCATTTGATGAAAATATTATTTTAAAAGACACTTCGGCTGGAGATATAATTCCATATGATAATTGGACTTCTGATTGGAACGGTCAAACTTCTGGAACAATTACAACTTATCCTGGTTCAGGACCTTCAGATCCTATTACTGGAAAGCAACCAAGAAATTGGATTGGAAAATTATGGAGATATAAAATTAGATGTAAAGATAGTAGCGGTCTTTGTGTAAGAGAAAAAATGGTTGAAGTAAATGTTAAACCAAGACCAATTTGGCGGGAAGTTGCTCCTTGATGAAAAAGTTTATACTCAATTAAGAAAGTTAGAATCTTGTAGATACTTGCAAGGGAAAAAATTGTCGAAATTTGTAAAAACTAATAGGAATTTAAATTGAAGAGTTTGTAAATTTTATAAATTATTTATCCACAATCTTTTATTGATTTGAAAAAAAATTTGAATATAATTTGTATCAACCAATTAAAAAATTAATAAGTTTAGATGTTTAAAATTAGAATTTAGAATTTTGGCTTTTATTTTATTTTCATTTTTGATTTTTGTCCTATTTTTTTAAAAAATAATTTGTTGTTAAATAGTAAAATATTAAATAATAAAAATATGTTTTACTTAAAAGGTAAAAAATTGATTTTTCTTGGTTCTATTTTTTTGATTGCTGTTTTGGCATTGTTTAATTTTTCTAAAAATAAGGCGTCTGGAATTCAAAATCCACCTTCTTGTCATATTACTATTTCTCCTTCTACTATTAAAAAAGGAGAAAAATTTTTTTATTCTTGGTCTTCTCAGAATTGTCAAAGATTGCATTATAAGTGCACTGGAGTGTTAGGAGATTATTTTGAGATGATTGGTGCTGGAAGAGTAGGAGATCAACCTTG
>JAGGUH010000044.1 GCA_021158645.1 bacterium
TACAAATATAAACCAGACACTGATGACTTCGATGCTATTTTTTTAAGATATCGGGAATACTGTTCTGGTCCTTTTCCAAATGAAACTATTTTTAGTGATGAAGATATTTTTTCTACTTCTTCAACAAGCACTTTTTTGATTAGGTCGGTTCATTTTAAAGAGTTAAGAAGTGTTTGTGATGGTTTACTTAAAAACTGTGCTTCTAATTATTATAATTCAAGTAAAAGAAATAGTAAAATTGGTTTTAGCAGTTCCGAAGTTGAACCGGGAGAACTTATTCGATCTAAACATCTTACTGGTTTAAGAAACACTCTTAAAGAAGTTTATAATCGATGCGAACAAATTTCGCCTGTTTTTAGTGATGATCCAATTACTGCCGGAGAAACTTTGATTAGAAAAATTCATATTAAGGAACTTCAAGATACCGCAAAAAATGCAAAATAATTTTTGCTTGAAAGGTCGAAAAAATTTCTGCTTTATGCTATAAACTTATATTTATTATGAAAGTAATAAAAATTGGAGCCAGTTGGTGTGCTGGATGTAGGGAGATGAAACCAAGATGGGAAGAAATTGAAAGAGAAAATTCTTGGCTTGAAACCGAATTTATTTCTTTAGATGAGCATCCAGAAGCAACAAAAGAATATCAATTGGAAGGTTTGCCAACTTTTATTTTTTTAGACAAAGAAGGAAAAGAAATTGAAAGATTAAGTGGAGTAATAGAAAAGGAAAAACTGATTGAACTTATTAATAAATATCGGGACCGATAAAAAATTCAGCCCTAAAAAGGGCTGAATTTAATAAATTTTGATGAAAAAAGATTATCGGCTTAAAATTGTTGTTTTAATCTTTTTTTTAATTTTTTTAGGAATAACTTTTCGGCTTTATCAACTTCAAATAAAAGAAGGTAAATTTTGGAAATTGAAAGCATCATTGCAGGTTAAAGCCACAAAAGAATTGAAACCGATTTGGCGAGGAGATATTTTTATTCATCAAAAAGAAAACTTAATTCCAGTGGCAATTTCAAAAGAGTTTTTTGCTTGTTTTATTGTTCCAAAAGAAATTAAAGAAAAAGAAAAAACCGCTAGATATCTAAAAGAAATTTTTCCTGAAATTGAATATGAAGAAATTTTAAAAAAAGTTAAAAAAAGAAACGATCCATACGAACTTATAAAAAGAAAACTTTCTCAAGAAGAAATCGAAAAAATAAAAAATTCAAATTTAGATGGCGTTTATTTGGAAAAAAAAATTGAGAGGTATTATCCTTTTTCGAATTTACTTTCTCATACTTTAGGATTTGTAAGTTTAGATAATGATGGAAAATGGAAGGGAAGATATGGAATTGAAGCGTATTACGAAAAAGAACTTTCAGGTGGAAAAGATTTGATTTTGAGTATTGAGAAAGATGTCCAGGAAAAATCTTATACTTTTTTAAAAAATTTAATTAAAGAACAAAAGGCAGAGTCAGGACAGATTATTGTTGCTGAACCAAAAACCGGAAGAATTCTTTCTATGGTTTCTTTGCCAGATTTTGATCCTAATTATTATTTTAAGTTTCCTATTAAAAATTTTTTAAATCCTTGTCATCAAGCAATTTATGAACCTGGCTCAGTGATGAAAGTAATTACTATTGCTTCGGCGCTTGATTCTAAAAAAATTAGTTTGGAAGATAAGTATTATGATAAAGGAGAAGTAAAGGTGAAAGATAGAATTATCAAAAATTGGGATAAAAAGGGTTATGGAGAGATTGGAGTTAAAGAAATTTTAGAGCATTCTATTAACACGGGTGCGGTTTGGGTTGCAAGAACTCTGGGAAAAGATTTGTTTTTGGATTATTTTAAAAAATTTGGTTTTAATAAGAAAACCGGTATTGATTTGCCAGGAGAAATAAAGGGGTCATTAGGGCAAGTAGAGAATGGGGGTGAAGTTGTTCTTGCTACTGCAAGTTTTGGTCAAGGGATTTCAGTGACTCCAATTCAGTTAATTTCAGCAATTTCAGGTCTTGCTAATAAGGGCAAAATAATGAAGCCATATTTAGTTGAAAAAATTATTTTTCCTGATGGAAAAATAAAAGAAAATTTTTCAAAAGCAATTTCAAATCCGATTTCAGAAGAAACCGCAAAAACAATGATAAAACTTTTGGTAAATGCAGTTGAAAAAAATATTTTAGGAAGGGTTAAAGGATATCAACTTGCTGGAAAAACTGGTACTGCCCAGATTCCTTTTAAAGGAAGATATTTAGATGAATATATCCATAGTTATGTTGGCTTTGGACCGGCAGAAGATCCAAGATTTATTATTTTAATAAAGTTAAATAAACCAAAAAAAGATGATTTATCAGGTTTTACAGTTGTGCCGGTTTTTAAAGAACTTGCTCGGTTTTTGTTAAATTATTATAATATACCACCTACTACGATGGGAGGTGAGTAGTGGGAGGTGAGTAGTAGGAAGCGAAAAGCGGGAGGTGAGTGGTGAGAAGTGAAAGGTGGGAGGTGAGTAGTGGGAAGTAGGAAGTTGGAAGTTGGGAAGTAAGTAGTGGGAGGTGGGAAGTGTGAGGTGAGAGATGGGAAGAATAAAATTTCTTAATCTCACACTTCCTACTTCTCGTTACCCACCTCTATATTTATGCTTAATTTTCCTTTGACTTCTATTAAGGGAATCTGGAGAAAAAACATATCAGGATTAAGAAAACTTGGTCTTTTAACGGTTAAAGA
>JAGGUH010000043.1 GCA_021158645.1 bacterium
AAGCCCCAAGAAAATCTTGGGGCTTTTTTATTTTTTAATCAAAAAAAATCAAAAAAGTTTTGCTTACGTGCTTTAAAGCACGTAAGCAAAACTTCCAAGGCAACTCCTTTAAACCATCTTTAGCCCCAAACAAGTCATCCTAATGTTCTTAAAAACATTAAAATGATAGCAATAAGAATTTCAAAAAATATTCTCACATTCTTAAGAATGTGAGAATGTTTTATCTGAAGTTGAAGATAAGTTTTGTTTAAAGTTAAAAGTTTGATAAAAAAGAAAAAAAGAGGTCTCGTGATGAGGCCTCTAGAAAATTTTTTAATTGCCAGTGTCGAAATAATAGGTTGGAGCGGGTTGAGCCTGGGCAGAGAGTCCAACTAGAAACTGCTTTCCGCGGGGAGTTTGTTGCCAATTATCACTGGGAGAATAAAGAAACTCCAGCTCCCTTTTTGCCTTCTCGATCTCAATTTCAGAAAGAGATTTCACTTTTTCAACCTGGATTTTCATCATCTCTATTTCCTGCGTTTTCATTTGCCAAACTTTTGGAATCAGGATAGTCCTCTCAATAATGCGTTCACCCAAATATCCAGCCACTGCCCAACCTAAAGGAGAATTAGCGAATTCTTTAATTAAACTTGTAAAGGAACGATCCTCGTAGGTAATATACTGTTTTCCGGTTCCACGCATAACTCCATAGAAATGCACATCGCCAGCCTGGGCTACCGAAGAAAACATAAATGACAAAATCCAGAAAATTACAACAATCTTTTTCATCTTTTTCACACCTCCTTTTTTAAAATTTTTAATAAGAATATCTTATAAACTGAGGAATAATTTTCAATCTTTGAGAGCGAGCTCGTGAAAATGGCTTGCGGAGGTTATGCCGAGTCAGTTTAATAACCTGCCCTACTTTGCATTTAAATTTTCCACAGTCAACTTTCTTCATTTTTCGATATCCGAGATCGAGATAAAAAATATTTTCTCCGGAAATGTATTCTCCAGTCGCAGTGCGCTGGTGCGCTTCCGCAATCAACTTGTATCTTCCTTTAATTTCCCACCGACGCTCAATTTCATATCTATTATAAGGCAACACTATCAACATTGCCTTTTTGGGCGTAATTACGCCCGTCATAATTGAATTGAATTTTTTCAGATTCGGGCTCCAATAATCATTTCTAGTCTCAAATCCAAGTTCAATTATAACTATTTCGTTGAGGTGGTTCAGAATCAAAACCTTTTGCCAAGGTGCAATTGAATACTCCATTCTTTTCATCTCTACGCATACCTTCTTATTTCCGACAACTACTATTATCTTCTTTTGAATTTCAGATTTCACTTCGGAAAGAAATTTATAACTACACGAGTCCCATGGTACACCAAATGGCTCAGAAAGAACTTCTTTAAACCTAACTCCACAGCCGCATAAAGTAAATAAGACACCAAAAACTATTAAAAACAACAGAAAAAAAATAAAATTTACAGCAATTGCTTTTATTTCTTTCATATCTTCCTCCTTATTTTTTTATTAAATTTCTAAATTTTGACTGCCTAAATTATATCAAAAAATTTGGGAGATGTCAATATCTTTATTGGAGAAAAAATTTTCATAATAAAAACTAATAAAGAAAAAATTTAAGAAAATTCCAAAAAAATTTAGGTGGACTTAAAAGAATCTTTAAAAAATCCTTCAAGGAGTATGTGGATGAAGGATTTTTTAAATTTTTGGTTAAAAAATTTTAAAAATTAAACTGCCTTCAAGAAAAATTAAAAATGCTTTGTTCAAATTAAATCCAAAATGATTTATTAAAAAAATTTTTATAGTGGTTTAAAAAAGGTCAAAAACAAATAAAAAACCTCCCGCAAAGGGAGGTTTATTCGAAAAGTAGGAAAATTTATTCGAAAAGTAGGAAAAATAGTACTAAAAAAATAATAACTGAAATCATCTCAAAATCAAAAAAATTCATTTTCATCTTTCCCTCCTTTTTATTTTTTTATTTTTCTAAACCAAAGTTTAGAAATTTTTAAAAGAAAATCAAGAATTGTAAGAAAATTAAAAACAACGAAAAGGATAATAATTCTTTTTAAGTTTTTTTAGAAAAAGAATCAATTAAAATAATAATTACTGATAATTTTCTTACATTATTCTTTTTCTATGGTCAAAACATAAATCTAATTTATCCGGCAGAACTCTAAATCCTGTGCCATGGTCATGTGGTCTACCATTAGGGTATTGTCCAATTCGTATACCTACAAGAATAACTCCTTTTTTCAATAAACAAACAAAATTATCAAAACTAAAACCGCTTAATAGCCATGCTTCGTTAAACCAAAATTCTTCACTAAGTCCTTTTCCTCGTGCTTCTGCTTTCACATAAAGCAATTTTGGTAGTTTTCTTTCAAAGGATTTTTTTAATATTTCTTTGTCCCAATAACCTACAATTTTATTCTTGGCAGTTATAAGATTTATTCTATCTTTTTTTATATCAATTTTAAAGCCGGGTTTTCCTTTAAGTGTATTAAATTCTCTTGCATTAACAGTGGTATGC
>JAGGUH010000027.1 GCA_021158645.1 bacterium
AATAAATACTTATAGATGGCTATTATTTAAGAAAATTCCAAATTCAAAATTACAAATTATAAATCCCAAGCAAATTCAAAATTCAAAAAGAATTAAAAATAAAACTTTTTCTTTTTTCTTTAATTCTTTTTGTTCTTTTTGATTTTTCATTTTGATTTTTGATGTTTGATTTTTGATTTAACTTTGCAATGTTATTGATTTAATATCTTCCATAATAAATTTAAAATTTAAAATTTTCAATTTTCAATCTTAAATCTAAAACCTACATCTAAAAAGTCAAATTAAATTTTTAATTAATTTATAGAAATACAATTGAAATTTATTGTTTATTAGTAGAATTTAATTATAATTAAAATTATGTTTGATGTTGTTACATTTGGTGGAGCAAGTTTAGATATTTTTTTAAAAAAGATTGAAAGGCAAAATTTTGAAAATAAAAATCACTTTAAGGAGATTTGTTTTTTTCTCGGAGAAAAAAACCGAGTAGAAGAAATTTTTCTTCAAAGTGGGGGAGGGGCGACAAATTCAGCCACAACTTTTGCACGTTCAAAATTAAAGGTTTCTTCAGTTTTTTGTTTGGGAAATGACCTTTTTGGAAAGAAAATTTTAAAAGAATTAATTTTAGAAGATATTGATTTTTCTTTTGCTTCGATAAAAAAGAATATTTTAAGTTCTCTTTCGGTTATTTTAGTGGCTCCTGATGGTTCTCGATCAATTTTATATTACAAACCAGAAATAAAAAATTGTCCTTTAAAACCTCCTTTTTCAAAAATTAAAACTAAATGGTTTTATTTAAGTTCTTTGGCTGGGAATATTTCTCTTTTTAAAAAAATTTTGGATTTTTCTTTTCAAAAAAAAATTTCTCTTTTAGGAAATCCTGGAAGCCAAGAGATTGTTTTTCTCAAAAAAAATTTAAATTATCTTCAATATTTTGATATTTTTGTTTTAAATCAATTAGAATTTTCAAAACTTACTGGAATTTTTTATCAAAACGAGAAAGAAATTTTTGAAAAAATAAAAAAATTTAATAAAGGAATTATGGTTATGACTAAAGGAAAATTTGGGGCTTTGATTTTAACAAAAAAATTTTTTTATCAAATTCCTTGTTTTCCTTCAAAAATAGTTGATAGAACTGGCGCTGGCGACGGTTTTGCTTCTGGGTTTTTGACTGGAATTTATTTTTTGGAAAAAAAATACCCAAATTTATTTGAGAAAAAAATTTATTGGAAAAATCCAGAAATTTTGTTTGAGCCAATAAAATTTGCTTTGGCAAATTCAACTTCAGTTATTGAAAATTTTGGGGCAAAAACCGGAATTTTAAGTTATCAAAAATTTAAAAAAACAAAATGTTTTGAGAAACTTCAAATAAAAGTTAAAAAAATAAAATGATTTCAAAAGAAATCGAAAAAATTGCAAAAATTTTAAGAACTGACTCCTTTTATTTAAAGGAATTATTTGAGAAATTGGAGAAAATTACCAAGAAAAGAAATGTTGCTTTAAAAATTTACGAGGAAAATAAAATAAAAATTTTTCAGGCATTAAAAAAGTTAAATCTGGATCCAAAAAGTTTTTCTTTTGATGAAATTTTGGGTGGTTTAATTTCTAAAGCCGAAAGTGATGATTATCTTTTAAGAAAATCATTTGGTTTTCCTAAATTTTCTTCAGTTTTATCTTGGAGAAAAATAATAAGAAAAATTAAGAGTTTTAAAATCCTTAAAAGTTTAAATATTCTTGAAGGATATTTTTTAAAGGAAAAAGTAATGAAGCAAATTTTAAAAAAAGTGCCTCCAAGAAATATTATGAAAACTCTTGGATATAGAAGCATAGATTCTTTATTAAGGAAAGAAAATTTTTTGGAAATTTTGTCAGGATTAAGATTTACTGAAGGAAGAGAATGGATGAATAATGTTTTTTTAAAGGAGTATCAAAAAATTAATAAATCTGATTTTGAAAAAAGAGAGGTAGAAATTGTTGCTTTATCTAAAAAATGGCAGGAATTGGCAAAAGAATTTATTGAAAAAAAATATCATAACATTTCTCATTTGAAAGAGGCAGGAATTATTTATATTATTCCTGATTCTCAAGATGTTTCAGGAAAATTTTTAAGAGATTTTTCTTTAATTTTTCATTATCTTTTTGAAATTTCTTTTTATAATAAACTTTTTCAAAAATTTTTTAAAAAAAGAAACTTTGCCAAACAATTTGTTAAAACTTTAAAAGGAGAAGATCCAAAAATATCTTTGAAAAATTATTCTGATAAAATTTTAGTTATCCAACGATATTATGCCAAAGAAGATCCTTACGATAGAAGATTATTTTTAGGTCATATTAATAGCGAGGTTTTTCACTGGAAAAAAGCAATTAATTTTTTAGCAGAAATTTGCGCTGAAATTGATGATTTAGATTTAGAATTCTGGAGAGATTTGGGATGGGTTGGAGATTTTTTTAAGAGAGATGAGGGTTTAGAATCTCTTATAAGTTTTGATTTGATTGATAGTTTGATGTCTTTAACAAAAGAAAAAGAAGGCATTAAATATCTTTATCATCATCAAGAGGCATTATGGAATAAAATTTTTGAAGAATTTTTTGGAGAAGAGAATTTAGAGAATTTAGTAATTAAAAATTGGGAAAGAAAAGTAATTCCTTTCAGTTCTCTTCTCTCTTGACAAAAAAATAAAAAAAGAAATACTCTTTTGAGGTATGAAAAAATTTTTTGATAAAAAAATTTATTTCAAAAGTTTTTAAAACGGCAAAAATCTCGCCCAAAAGGCGAGATTTTTTTAAAAAATAAAAAAGGAGGGAAATTTTTATGGAGAAATGCCCTTTGAAAGAGAGGTGCCTATTGGGGCAGGCTTGTCCTGGGACGCTGAAAGATTTAAAAATCTGTGCTCCGATAATATTGAAGGCTAAAAAAGGAATTTGTAAATACTGCGGTGGTTACGGAGATCTTTTTGAGTTGAACAAAGAATACAAGGTATGCCTTTCTTGTTTTAAGAATTTAATTGAATTTGAATTGCTGAAAAGTGAACTTTCTTTCTCTGAAATTAAAAATATTATTGAACGGATGAGACCTTCTTTCTAAATAAAAAGGGGCTTTTGCCCCTTTTTTTAAGTTTTCCACAAAAGAATTTTGTTTTTTTAAAAAAATAGAGTATAATTTTAAAAAATGAGAATTGTTTTAAAGAAAAAAATAATTTTAATTATCGGAATTATTCTGATTCTAATAGGAAG
>JAGGUH010000003.1 GCA_021158645.1 bacterium
AATTTGATGCTATAGTAATTGGTTGTGGACTTGGAAGATCTTTAGATACTTTTAGTGTTGTGAGAGAAATTATAAAAGAAATAGATTTGCCAATGGTAGTTGATGCTGATGGGATTCGGGCTTTAACCGAAAAAAAAGAAATTATAAAAGGAAAAAAAATTGTTTTAACACCTAATTTAAAAGAATTTGAAATTTTAACCGGCGAAAAATTAACCTCAAAGATTGAACAAAGAGTAAAGATAGTAAAAAAATGGGCTGAAAAATTAGGAGTAGTAATTTTGGTTAAAGGACATTTTGATATAATTTCTGATGGCAAGAAAGTTGAAATTAATAAAACCGGTTCTTTTTATATGACTAAAGGTGGCTTTGGTGATACTTTAACTGGAATTTTGGGTTCATTTTTGGCAAGAAAAATAGATTTATTTGAAGCGGCAAAAGCGGCGGCTTTTATTAATGGTAAAGTTGGAGAAATAACTTCAAAAATTTATCAAGAAGGAGTTTTGGCTTCTGATATTTTTGGATTTATTAGTGAGGTAATTAAGAAATATAAATAAAAGGAGAAAAAATGAATCAAAAAATAGGAAAATTTTTTAAATTTATTTGGAATGAGTTTATCTATGGCGGTCACCTTCAATGCTTGGGTTTTGTGGGTATTGTTATTATTGCTTCTGATTTATTTAGTTTAAAAATTAATTGGACTCTTTTGGTTTTTGTTTATTTAATTTTTTATCTTATTTATATTTATAATCGATTCAAAGAAATTCAAATAGATGAACTTACCAATCCAGAACGAGTGAAACATTTTAAAGGTTATTTTTCTAAAATTAAGAAAATTTTTTATTTTTTATTTTTCTTTTTAATCGGGGCGCTAATTTATATTAGGAATTTTCCATTTTTAGTTTTTAGTTTAAGTTTGCTTTTTTTAGGTCTTTTATATACTCCTACTTTGAAAAATTTTACTAAAAAAATAATTGGTTTTAAAAATTTTTATGTGGCTTTATTTTTTTCAGTAATTGTTTTTTCTCCATTTTTTTATTATTTTTATCCTTTAGATAAAAGATTATTGCCTTCTATTTTTATTTTTGCAATTTTTGTGTTTTTAAAAGCATTGATGATGCAAGTTTTTTTAGATTGTAAGGATGTTGAAGGTGATAAAAAGATAAATCTTAGAACTTTTCCAGTGGTTTTTGGTAGGGAAAAAACCTTAAAATTTTTAAAATTATTTGATTCCTTTATTACTGGTTTTATCCTGATTGTTTTCTGTTTGATCTATAAAGTTTTCCTTACTTCATTGCTAATACTTCTTTTTTTAATTCCTTTTAATTTTATCTGTGTTGATTTAGCAAGGAATCGAAAATATTTTGGATATATTCTTAAAAGTGCTGAGTTTTTTTTGTGGTTAATTTTATTTTTTATTGGTAAAACTATTCTATGATAACTTTACCATTATATAATCAGATATTAATTGCTTTTATTAATTTAATTGGAATTTGCTTGGCTTTTTTGGTGCTTCAATATAGTCCTTTAAAATGGATAAAAAGAATTTTTTTATTGATGATTGTTTTAATGTTTTTTTGGATTAATTTTGCTTATTTAGCAAGATTAGTTGGTAGAGAAAATGATTTTTTGTCCTTGATTTCACTTAAAATTGCTTGGTTTGTTACCCCTTTACTTTTTATGTGTCTTTATTTTTTAGTTAGATGTTTATTTGGAGAAAAAGAAAAGCATTCTAAATTAGATAAATTTGTTTTAGTTTGTGGCACTTTGCTTTCGGTTGTAACTCTTTTTACAAGTTTAGTTGTTAAAAACATTGAATTTATAGGTTCTCAACTTACCATAATTTATGGAAAGGGAATGTTGCCTTTTTTGGGGATCGTATTTTTTATTATGTGCGCTACTTTATTTTTTTTGTTTAAAGAGTATTTTAGAAACACTGGAAGAACAAGAACAAGGATAAAGTATATTTTAATAGGCACTTTTATTTTTTATTTAGCAAATGTTATTTTTAATATCTTTTTTCCGTTAGTTTTAAAAACAGTGAAATTTTATTGGCTTGGCGATTATTCGGCTATTTTTCTTCTTGGTTTTACTGCTTATGCTATTGTTAGACGGCAGTTGTTTGAAATTAAAGTAGTTTTAACAGAATTTTTGGTAGGGGTGATTGCTATTTTGTTGATAGTAAATATAATCGGTTCCAGAAGTATTTTTGAATATGTTTGGAAAAGTGTTCTCCTTGCTATTTTTTTTGTTTTTGGATATCTTTTAATTAAAAGCGTAACAAGAGAGATTAAATTACGGAAGAGCCTTCAGGTGGCTTACCAAAAATTAGAAGAGTTAGATAAAGCAAAAACTGAGTTTATTTCAATCGCTTCTCATCAACTAAAAGGACCTTTAGGGATTATCAAAGGATATCTCTGGATGATTTTAAATGAGAAATATGGCTTTCTTTCTAAAAAAATAAAAGAGCCGTTGGAGAATATATTTAAACTTAATGAAAGATTGATAAAAGTAGTTAATGATCTTTTAAATCTTTCAAGGTTAGAATTGGGTAGGATAAAATTGGAAAAAGAATATTTTCAAATTGAAGATATCGTATACAATATCTATAAGGAACTTTTTAGCCAAGCCAAAGAAAAAGGATTGAAATTTATTATTAAAAAACCTCAAAAGAAACTTCCAAAAATTTTTGGAAACAAATTAAAGATAAGAGAAGCAATTTTTAATGTTATTGATAATGCCATTAAATATACTCAAAAAGGATTTATAAAAATTGAATTTTTTCAAAGGGAAAACTTGGTTTTTGTAAAAGTTTCTGATAGCGGCATTGGTTTTTCTCGAGAAGAAACTAGAAACATCTTTCAAAGTTTTAGAAGAACAAGAAGGGGAGCGATTTTATACGCTCAAGGTGCTGGTTTGGGACTTTATATCGCCAAAAAATTTATCGAAATTCACAAGGGTCAACTTTGGGCTAAAAGTAAAGGAGAAAACAAGGGGGCTACCTTTTTTATCGCTCTTCCAGTTGGAATAAATTCTATTGAGAAAAATAAATTTTAATATGAATCAAAAGTTATCTAATAAGAATGTCGGAAAAGTAAAAATTCTTTTAGTAGAAGACGATCCTTATGCGGTTCAACTTTATCGAGATGTTTTTGCTACCGAGACCGATTATCAATTTGAGGTGATTAACTCTTTGGAAAACATTGAAAAAGATTTAGAAAAGATAAAGAAAGTCAATCCAGATGTAATTTTGTTAGATTTAATATTGCCTTTACATCCAAATGGAGAAAAAGGAGAAAAGGGTGGTTATATTTTGGACAAAGAACTTGGCTTTCAAGTTTTAGAGAGAATAAAAAAAGATTTGGCAATAAAGAAAATTCCAATAATTATAATTTCATCTCTTTCTGATCCCGGGGATAAAGATCGGGCTCAAGCCTTAGGAGCAGAGAAATATTTAGTAAAATCAGAAATCATTCCATTTCAAGTAGTGGAAGCAGTAAACGAAGTATTAGGAGTATCACTTTGAGCATTTAGCAATCGGAAAATGTTTATCTTAAAGAGATATACATCTCCAAATTAAAAATTTTTAAATTTCTTTTTATTTCTTATATTTTGTGTTGAAAAGAAATTTTATTTTACACGCATTTAAATTCTATTGATAAAATTAAAAAAATTATTACAATTTAACTAATAACAAATTAAAGATATAAGCATTGAAATACAATAGAAATTCCTATATTCAAAATTCCAAATTACAAACAAATTCAAAATCCCAAACAAACTCTAAATGTCAAATTCCAAATGTCAAATGACAAATCTAATTTATTG
>JAGGUH010000006.1 GCA_021158645.1 bacterium
GAAATAACTCTTTTAAGGAAATTCCTTTCGAAGAGAAAGAAATTGAAGAAAATCTTTTAGATTATTTCAATTTAGAAACAAAAAAAATTTTAGAGAAAAGTTATTTTGACGCAAAAAGAAAAGAAAAAAATTTTTATTTGATTTTATTAAAAGAACTTTTAAAAAGAAAAAAAATTAAAAAAGTTCTCGAATCTCTTGAGGTAAATCCAAAAAAGGTTTTAAATGAAGTAGAAGAAAATTTAAAAAAAGAAGAATTCGTTGAACCAAAAAAATTGCTTCAGGAAATTATCTCTCTTTCTTTTAGAATTGCCTATCTTAAAAAATCAGAAGAGGTTGATATTTCGGATTTATTTTTATTTTTGTTAAAATCAAACCTTCCTTGTTTGAGTAAAATTTTTATTCACTTTGGAATAACTTTTGATGATTTTTTGGCAGTTTCTCGAATTATAAAAATTAAAAAAAGATTCAAACCAAAAGCAATTAGTTCTCTTTTTGCCAGAAAACCCAAAAAAATAAAGATCAGACATCTTAATCGATCCTGGACCTCAAAACCAACTCCATTTTTAGATAAATTTAGTATTGATTTAACTAGTTTGGCTTCAGAGGAAATGATTGGTTTTATGATAGGACACAAAGAAGAATATGACCGAATGCTCGATATTTTAGGGAGAGAAACTAAAAATAATGTGCTTTTGGAAGGAAAGGAAGGTTCTGGAAAAGAAACCTTGGTTTCTTTTTTGGCAAAAGAAATTATTGAAGATCGAGTGCCAAAAAAACTTTTCGATAAAAGATTGGTAAAATTGGTTTTACCTTGGGTTTTTTCTGGGGCTAAAAATCTTTATGAGATTGAAAAAAGAATAAAGTTGGTTTTAGAAGAAGTAATAGGAGCAGGAAACATCATTCTCTATCTTCCAGAAATTCAACTTTTATTTGGAAAAGATTTTTCTTTAATTGATTTCTTTTTGCCATATTTTAAAGAAGAAAAATTATTATTTGTCGGATCTATTGATACTATTCATCTTAAAACGATTTCTCAAAGAAAAGATTTTTTAAATTTTTTTGAAAAAGTTTCAGTAAAAGAAATTTCAAAAAAAGAAGCGCTTCAGGTTCTTTTTTTGGAGAGTATTTTAAGAGAAAAGAAATATAAAATTAAAATTAGTTTTTGGGCAATAAAAAAATGTGTTGAACTTGCAAAAATTTATAATCCTTTAAAACTTTTACCTCAAGGTGCAATTGAACTTTTAGATGAGACCATTAAAGAATCGTTAGATAAAGAAAAAGAAAAAATTACTTCAAAAGAAGTATATGAAATTGTAAAGAGAAAAACAAAAATTCCAGTTGGAGAAATTGAAAAAAAAGAAAAAGAGGTTTTTCTAAATTTAGAAAATTTTATTTCTCAGAAATTAATTGATCAAAAAGAAGCGGTAAGGGCATGTGCTCGAGTACTTCGGGAATATCGAGCCGGACTTAAGCCCAAAAAAAAGCCAATTGCTTGTTTTTTGTTTGTTGGACCAACTGGAGTTGGAAAAACTTATCTTTCAAAAATTTTAGCCGAAATTCTTTTTGGAGACCAAAAATTTATCATTCGTTTCGATATGTCAAAATATCAAAAACCTAAATCAGTCAATAAACTTATTGGAGATTTAGAAAACAATATCTTTGGAGAACTTTCTCAAGCAATTTTGAAAAACCCCTATTCTGTAATTCTTTTAGATGAATTTGAAAAAGCCCATCCAAAAGTACTCAATCTATTTTTGCCAATTTTTGACGAAGGAGAAATTATTGATAATTTTGGCTACAAATTAGATTTTTCTCATTCTTTAATTATTGCTACTTCAAATGCTAATGCAAATTTTATTGTTGAATCTTTGAGAGAAGGAAAAACAATTTCAGAAATTGAAATTCCATTTAGACAATCTTTAATAAAATTTTTTCCCCCAGAACTTTTAAACCGATTCTCTCAAATTATTCTTTTTAAAAGTTTAGGCAAAAAAGAAATTTACCAAATTTGCCTTTTGCAATTAAAAGAACTAAAAAAAGAGATGGCTAAAAAAGGAATAATTGTAGAATTTTCTCAAGCAGTAGTAACTCAATTAAGCAAAGAAGGTTTTTCAAGAGAGTTTGGCGCAAGGCCATTGAAAAGAGTAATTGAAAAGAATATTAGATCTTTACTTGCTGATTGGTTGATTAAAAACCCTTTACTTCCAGGAACTAAAGTTTTAATTGATTGGGATCAGAAATACTTTCTTAAAACCTAAATTTCTTTAGCATATGCTATGACATATGCTATAGCATATGCTAATATATATGCTAAAAATTTTAGAAGATAAAAGGTGTTTAAAGTTAATACTAAAAATAAAGAAGTTAAGAGATTGAAAAAAATTTTAAAAAAAGATAAAATAATCACACAGAATTGAATAACCAATTTTTTAATTTATAATATCAAATAATTATGAAAAAGTGGTTTTTTGTTATTTTATTGTTAATTTTATTTATTTTTCCTGCTTCAAGAGTTTTTGCTAAAAACTATTTTTGTGCTTTTTATTTTACTTTTATTGGTTGTCCTAATTGTGCTTATACTGATCCCATTGTTTTAAATCAATGGATAAAAAAATATCCTAATTTAGTAATTATTGAATATGTTTGGAAAAGTGGTGATTGGAAAAATCCAAACTCAAAATTTTTTGGAGATTACGCAAAGGAATATAAAACGCCAGCGGCAGTGCCTCAATTGGCTTTTGATAAATCTAATATCAAATTAGGAAGAATTGAGGTTCCAAAAGGAGAAACTTATATTAAATCAAAAATTTCAAATCCTTGCCCTTTAATTGATAAATCAATCCCTTTTGAGGATCTTAATTTAAATCAACTTCCATCTTTTCCAAAAATTTGGGCAAATCAAAGAGTTTTAATTAAATTAAGCGAAAATGAATATCTTTTTCAATGGAATGGCAAAAGCCCTCCAAAAACAATTGGGAAAGAAAAATTTACCCAAAAAGAATTAAAAGAACTTCTTTTTACAGAAAATATTTCTGAAAAATTAAAAAATAAGGCATTTGATATTGTCAAACCTCAAAAAATTAAATTTTCAGGTAGTGTCTTTCCAAAAAGTTCAGGATTTGTGCCTTATGTTGAATTTGAAAATGCGATAAAAATAAATGTTTCAGAGAATTTGACAACCAATAAACCCGAAGAAAATCAAAGTTCTAACGAAGAAATCAATCAAAATTTTAAAGAAGAAACTATCAATCTCCCTTTTATTGGAAAAATAGAAACTAAAAAATTTTCTTTGCCAATTTTAACTTTTTTAATTGCAATTGCTGATGGTTTTAATCCTTGTGCCTTTTTTGTTTTAACTTTTCTTTTAGCCGCTTTAATTGGTTTAAGTGGAGTTAGAAGAAAAATTCTTTTGGTAGGAGGCATTTTTGTATTTTTTTCAGGTCTTCTTTATTTTTTGTTTATGTCGGTTTTGTTAAATGTTTTTCAATTAGGTGGAAAAGTTACAATTTTAACAATTATCGCCGGACTTATTGCTATTTTTGCTGGTATTATTAATATCAAGGACTATTTTTATTTTCAAAAAGGAATTTCTTTAACCTTGCCAAAAAGTTATAAAGAAAAATTTATTCAGAGAGTAAAAAATTTGAGTTTAGCGAAAACTAATTTAACTTTAATTTTTGGCGCAGCAATTATTGCTACAACAGTAAATATCTACGAACTTCTATGCACTTTTGGTTTTCCGATGGTTTATACCAGAATTTTAACTTTAAAAAATTTGCCTCCCTTGAAATATTATCTTTATTTGATTTTTTATAATTTAGTTTATGTTATTCCTTTGCTTTTTATTGTTTTAATTTTTGCTTTTACTTTGGGAAAGAAAACTTTTTCTCAAATTTGGGTAAGAAGATTAAAACTTGTTTCAGGTTTTATGATTTTATTTTTAGGTTTAATTTTAATGCTAAAGCCAAAACTATTAGAGAGCGCTTTAACTGCTTTTTCTGTTTTACTTTTTGCCATAATAATTTCAGTAATTATTATTTTAATTGATTCTTTTTTAAAAAATAGGTTATAGCGAAAACAAAAAAATGAAATTTTTTCAGAAACTTTGCAGTATCGAATAAAACAATGTTTTGGTAAAAAAAACAATAATGAGTAAAAAAAAGAAAATAAAAATTAATTTTAAAAAAACTTGTTCTTGCCCGGATAGTCATATAAATTGCCTTGACCCAAAAGAATGGGTCAAAAAACAAGTTGCTATTTGGGAGTTATACTATGAAAAAAGAGACATCAGAGACAAAGATGTTCATCCGGCTGTTTTTCCTATAGATCTACCTAAGAAATGCATTGAACTTTTTACGCACAAGGGAGA
>JAGGUH010000091.1 GCA_021158645.1 bacterium
ATTAAAAATAAGAATAATTAAAAATAAGAATAATTAAAATAGATAAGAATAGTTAAGATATTAAGATAGGAAATAAAAATAGTCAAAATTTAGTGAATGTGATTTTGATTGAAAGTTTTAAAAAACATTAGAAAAATTTGGAGGCGTTATGGTTCTGCGAAAAAAGGATTTTGTTTGAATTTATTTTATTAATGGTTCCTTACCAATTTTGGTAATAAATTTTTCAAAAATTTCAATCTATATCTATCTAAATTTTAAATTCTCACAAAATTAGAATTTTTTAAAAAATTTTTTAAAAAAATATCTTTTAGAATTCAAAAATTTAAGGAAAGATCTATTATTTTGAGAGTTTTTAAAAGAAATTTGACTAAACTTTAAAAAAATTACTACCATTTTTGGCAAGAGAGCCTTTATTAAATTGAATTTTTAGTTGAATTTGGTTAAAATAAAATAGAAGATAAATCAGTTCCAGTCATTTCTTTTGGTTTTTTAATTTTAAGAAGAGAAAGAATTGTTGGTGCTATATCGGCTAGGGTTCCTATTGACAAAGGTGTTTCTCCTAAAAAGTGGGAGAATTTTTTTCTTTTTGAATAAAAATTTTTATGGACTAAATAAATTGGAACCGGAGAAGGGTCGTGCTTTGTTTCTATTTTACCAGTTTCTGGCGAACGAACCTCTTCAACATTTCCATGGTCAGCAGTAATAATAAAATAAGTATCTTTTTTTAAGCCAATTTTTAAAATTTCATTAAGACATTTATCAACGATTTCAATTGTTTTAACACAAGCATTGTAATCGCCAGTATGACCAATCATATCACCATTAGCAAAGTTTACTAAAATAAAATTCCAGATTTCTTCTTTTAGTGCCAAAATAATTCTTTCAGTAATTTCTTTGGCTCTCATTTCCGGATGTTCTTGAAATTGAAAACAGGGATAAGATGGCAAAATTATCCTTTCTTCTCCTGAAAAGGGAAACTCTCTTTGTCCATTGAAAAAATAAGTAACATGAGCATATTTTTCAGTTTCAGCAATTTTTAATTGATTTAATCCATATTTTGAAATTATTTCTCCTAAAGTATTTTTTAAATTTTCTTCTTTTTTAAAGGCAAAGGGAACTTCGTTGAATCCTTTAAGATATTTAATCATTGTTGCTGCAAATACTTTTGGCACTTTTTTTCTTTCAAACTCTCTAAAGTTTTTATCGCAGAAAGGTAAAAAAAGTTGTCTAATTCTATCTTCTCTAAAATTAAAGAAAAAAATCGCATCATTGTCTTTTATCGTTGGTAGTTCAAATTCATCTTTAACAATTAGTGCTGGTTCAATAAACTCATCAGTGATTTTTTTCTCATAATTTTTTTCAAGATATTTTATCGGATCTTTAATTAAATGTCCTTTTCCTTCAACAATTGTTTGCCATGTTTTTTGAGTTCTTTGCCAATTTTTGGCTCGATCCATAGCATAAAATCTTCCAGTAATACTTGCAATTTTGCCAATTTTAGTTTCATCAAGAAGTTTTTGAAATTCTAAAAGTAAATTTTTACCTGAATATGGAGGCGAATCTCTGCCATCTAAAAATAAATGAAAAAAAATTTTTTTGAAATTTTTTTGCTTTGCGAATTTAATCAATGCTAAAAGGTGCTCGTAACTTGAATGAACATGTCCTAGACCAAACAATCCTAAAAAGTGCAGATAAGAATTATTTTCTTTTGCTTTTTCAAAAAGATTATCAATAACTTTGTTTTTAAAAAAACTTTTGTTTCTAATGGCAAGGGTAATTTTAGGATAATTTTGAAAAATAATTCTTCCAGATCCTAAAGTAAGATGGCCAACTTCGCTGTTTCCTGCCTCTTGCCATGGAAGACCAACGGCAATTCCTGATGCTTGAAGTGTGCTTGAAGGGAAATAACTTTCAATCCAATCAATAGTTGGAGTTTTTGCTTTTGTAAATGGATTAACAATTGGATTTGGCAATCCAATTCCCCAGCCATCTAAAATAATTAGAACAATTGTTTTTTTAGTCATTTCTTTAGATTATAAAAAAAATTATTAGGACTTCAAATAAACATTTTCTAAAATTTTTAAAATTTTTTTAGCCGTATTTTGCCAATTAAATTTTAAAGCGGTTTCTTTTCCTCTTTTTTTTAAAAATTCTTTTAATTTTTTTTCTTCAATTAAATTTTTGATTGCAAGAGAAAGATCTTCCTCTCGGTTTGGGTCAATTAGAATTGCAAAATTTTTACTAATTTCGTTTAAAGCCGAACGATTTGAACAAATTACCGGTATTTTTAAAGAAGCGGCTTCAAGTGGAGGGAATCCAAATCCTTCAAAAAAAGAAGGATAAACAAAGATCTTTGATAGTTTATAAAAACAAACTTTCTCTAAGTTTGAAACCGGCTCATAAAATTTTATAAATTTTTTTTCTTTTTTTGCTTTTAAAAATTTTTTTATTTCTTTGAAGTGCCAGTTTTTTGGACCAACAATTACTAAATATAAGTTTTTGTATTGAGAATTTTTTTTAATTGTGATAAAAGATTTTATTAATCCTAAAATGTTTTTTCTTTTTTCAATAGCCCCAAGATAAAGTAAAAATTCATCTGGAAGTTGATATTTTTCTTTTGTTTTTTTAAGAAAATTTTCATCAATTTTTTCGAAAAAAATTGGATTAATACCAGAATAAACTACTTCTATTTTTTCTTCGGGAATTTTAAAAAATTTTATTAAATCCTTTTTTGTGAAAAAGGAGACAGCAATAATTTTTTTTGCTTTTTTAGCGCTAATTTCTGGTTTTTGCAAAAAATGCCAAAATCTTTCTTTTAAAGAAAAAAAGTTTTTAAAATGTAAAAATGATAAATCATGAAAAACAACTACTTGAGGAGCGTTGGTATTGATTAAATTAAAATGGCAGGATAAAAAAACATCAATTTTTCCAATTAAATTTTCAATTTTTATTAAATTAAAAAAGTTTAGAAAGTCAAAAATTTTATTTGGGATTTTAAAGTCAAAAATTTTGACATTTTTTTGTTCTTTCCACCAAAAATCTAAAGGCAATTTTTTTAATCCATTATAAAATAAAAGATATTGATTTTTTTTATCAATTTTAAATAAAGCATCTAAAAGAGAAGTTAAGTATTCTGGAATACCTCCAATTCTTGTTTTAGCAATTGGCCTTAAATCAATTCCGATTTTCATTTATGTTTATTTTATCAAAATATTGAAATTTTTAAAATTTTATTTAAAATAAAAGAAGCAACAAAAAAAAGAAAGGAGGTGTAGATGGTGGCAGATTACAATCAAATTGTAACTGAGGTGTTAGAGGAAATAGAGGAAGTTCGAAAAAGAATTGACTTATTGGTGAAAAAAATAAAAAAGTTTATCCCCTCTGAAAATCTTAAAGAAGATAGTTTTGATGAAGTTGATTTTTATCTTGATCCTCAAAAAGTGATTAAAAAGTATGGGTTTCCTTATCTTACATAATTTTTTATGGCGGGGCTTTTATTTTAAAGCCCCTTTTTTATTTTTTTAACAAATTCTTTGATTTCTTTTTTAAATCTTTCTTTCGAAAAATTTTTTACACTTTCAGAAATTTTTTGAGAGTCAAATTTCATTCTTTGGAATTTTTTAATAACTTCAATTAAATTTTCTTCGTTTTGTTTTTTAAAAAAAACTCCAGAAAAATTTTCAATAATTGATTCTTTTTGGCCCCCAAACTCAAAAGCAATTACTGGTGTGCCACAAGCCATTGCTTCAAGGGGAACAATGCCAAAATCTTCAACTTGGGGAAAAATTAATGCTTTTGCTTTTTGATAAATCTTTCTTAATTTTTCATCTTCTAAAAATCCTAAAAATTTAATATTTTTTTTGGCAATTTTTTTTAAGTATTTTTCTTGAGGTCCCTTGCCAACAATGATTAAAGGTAAATTTAATTTATTGAAAACCCTAATTGCTAAATCAAACTTTTTATAATAAAGCAATCTTCCAGCCATTAAATAAAAATTTTCTTTTTCTACGTTTTTTTGATAAAAAAATTTTTTTTCATCGTATGGCGGATAAATTACCACTGAATTTCTTTGATAATATTTTTTTATTTTTTTGGCAATAAATTTTGAATTGGCAATAAAGAAATCCGGCTTTTTTGAAAAAGAAAAATCAATTTTTTTTAAAGAAAGGACAGGAAGTTTTAAAAATTTTTTTAAAAAATTTGGCAAAGGATAATCTAAAAGATATTTTTCTTCCCAAAGATATCTTGTTGGGGTATGGCAGTAGCAGATATGAATTCCAGAAGTTTTTATTCCTTTAATAAAAGAAGAAGAGGAGGAGATTACAAGATTATAATTTTTTAAGTTGAAATTATTTATAAAAAATGGCATTAGAGGAATAAAAAGACGATGATATTTGTTAATTAACGGAAAATAATTTAGAAGAGAAAAATGAATCTTTTTATTATCAAAAATTTTTTTAATGGTTTTTTTGGAGCCAAACAAAGTATAAATTTTTGCTTCGGGAAAAATTTCTGATAATCCTTTAAGCACTCTTTCAGCGCCGCCAAATTGATTAAGATAATCATGACAAAGAGCAATTTTCTTCATTTGTTATTAATTTTATTAAAAAAAATAAGAAAGATAGTTTTAAAAATTATTTTTAAATCTAAAAATAAAGACCAGTTTTCTAAATAGTATTTATCTAATTCTAACTCTTTTAAAAATGGCAGATTGCATCCTCCATTAATTTGGGAAAATCCAGTAAGTCCGGCTTTTCTTTTTGCAATAAAAAGATATTCTTTGGGATAGGAAAATATTTCTTGTGGTTCATGTGCCCTAGGACCAACTAAAGAAATTTTTCCTAAAAAAATATCAATAAATTGGGGTATTTCATCTAAATGATATCTTCTTAAGAATTCTCCAACCTTAGTGATTCTTGGATCGTATTTAATTTTAAAAAATGGATTATCTCTTTCGTTTAGCGAGGCAAATACCGGTTTATAATCAATCGCATCTTGGTACATACTTCTAAATTTATGAATCAGTATTTTTTTTCCTCGAGAAACTCTTTCAAGTTTTATTAAAACTGGACCTTTTGAATTTAATTTTATTGCAATTGCAATTGGTAAATATAGCGGGATAAATAAAAATATAATTCCCACTAAAGAGCCAAAAATATCTAAAATTCTTTTTAAGAATATTCGAAACTCTTTCATTTTTTTTATTCTGCCACAAAATAAAAATTTTGGCAATAAAAAAAGCAGAATTTGGAAAGTAAGCCGGATTCTGTTCTTCTTTTGAAGAAGGGCAATCATTTCTCTTGATCCGAAGTTGCCTTCGGATTCAAGCGGATTACTTTTTCTCAATTTTGCTTTTAAGCAAAATTGAGTTTGTCCTTGCACTCAGGTAAGGGTTTAGCCGTTTCAACCCCGAAGTTGCCTTCGGGACTAATCCTAAAAATTAGGATTCTGAAACTTTTGCAAGTTTCAGCGTCTCTGTTCGCACCTCTCTCTGCTTTTTGGCAGAGGGCGGGTGTTACCCGCTACCTTTTTGCTCCAAATAAAGTTTGGAGGAGTGTCCGGACTTTCCTCTCCGATCTAAATCGGAGCGATTGCCTTCTTTCCAAATTCTGCTTTAAAAAATTATAACAGAAATTAGAGTAAATGTAAAGTTTTAGTCTTATCTAATACAAAATGAGCATGAAATGAAATCGTTTTCTAACGCAAAATGAGTTTGAAATGTCTTATTTTGCCATTTTGCTTAAAATGTGTGAATCTGTCATAATTGAGGTATATGATGACAATAAA
>JAGGUH010000025.1 GCA_021158645.1 bacterium
CCACTTTCAGTAATAAAGAAAGGCATTGAAACCATTGAATCTAAAATCGTGTCTTGATCATCTTTAATTTTAATATCAACAGTATAACCAGAAGTGCCAAAATCTTTAGGAATGGTAGAGTTTTTAACGCCTTTAAGATCAAAGTGATAAAAATCAGTAGATGGTGGAGTGCCACTACTAACATCTAATTTAATAGTCACGCTTCGAGCCACAGAGTCAACTTTAATTCCGTCAGAATCGAAAGTGGTATCAAAAGTAATTGTACCCGGACCTTCATGATTAAAATCAGAATTTGCCGGGCTATAAGGATCAGGAATGACATTTGAAACATCAAAACCTGAAGGAAAAGTTAAAACAATTTGATAGTCATCTTTAATTGAAACATTAATTGGCAAATCAACAAAATATACCGTTTCTTTTCCAGCCATAGCATTCATTGGAAAAACGCCTACCGGCGCCATTCCCATTAAAGAAGGATCATGCATTCCAATCATCGGACCCATCGAACCTCCGGCTTCAGGCGGAGGACCCATCATTCCTCCCATTACCGGTCCTAAAATTCCAAAAGTTTCTTTGGAATCTTGAATTGTGGCGGTCAAAGTAGTTGTGGCTAAAGAATTTCCAGAAAGATCAGAAACTTGAGATACCTGAACCTTAAGCAAATTTCCTACTGGAAGCATATCTCCTTGAGAAGTTTGAATCCCTTTAATTTTTACGGTCATCATTCCCGGCTCATATTCAAAAATTGCATTAGTTAAATTAGCCGTATTTTCTTCTCCGGTGCTTGGACCAAATTTTATTTGATAATTATTTGGATTAAGTACTGAACTAGACCATTTAGTAGCATCAGTAGATTTGGCAGTATTCATCGGTTCTGAAAAAGCAATAGCCACGCTAAAATTATCGGCATTAGCAAAAATTGGCGTTGGAGATTGAGTGTCAGCATTGCCTGTAATAAAAACAAGAGTATAATTATCACCTCCGGCACCATTACCATCACCATCTAATTGATTGCCTGCCAAATCTTTAATACCATTTTCTCCCGAAAGCAAAGTCAAAGTATAATCAAGATTTGGAGAAAGCGCGCTACTTGGAATAAACCTTAAATTGTTAATGGTCGGATCAAATTCGACAGTGCCATTAATTTGAGTGCTGCCACTTTTTAGAATCACGGTATTGGCATTAACCGTAGTTAGATCCAAAGTTTTATCAAAACCAATTTCAATAATTGGAGCCACCGGAACATCAACTAACGCCCCTGAAGTTGTAGCATAATTATCCAAATTAGTACCCACAATTCTTGGAGGCATCGAATCGGCTTCGGAGCCGGTATCAAAATCAGCGCTAAAAACAACCATTGAAGAATTTTCAGGAGGTCCAATTGTAATTCCAGAAACCGATCTTGCGCCGCCAAAAACTTTAAATCGATAATGGGTATTAAAAGAAAGTGATTGTGGGGTAATGATGGCATTTTCTTTAGTTGTTGAATCTAAACTGACACTAATCGAAACTTCGGTTTCGGTTTCACTACTTGAGAAAGGATTATTTACTTTAAATAATTTAATGTTTTCTGACAAAGAGTTAGCATCCATTGGCTCTGAGAAAACCATCAAAAACTTATAATTAGTGCCAACACTAAAACTTCCGGCTGGAGGCACCATTCCTTTTACAAATGGAGGCATAAAGTTACCACCTTCGCCATACTGGTCAGGAGTCATACCACTTAAATCAGCAGCAGTGGTAAACATCAAAACGTAACCCCCACCGGGCCGATTGCCTTCAAGAGGATTTCCAGAAGAATCAGTCACTGCCTGAGTGAGTTCCAAAAGATAAACGCTATCTCCATCAAGTGGAGTTTCCGAATAAACTACTAATTTTGGCTCGGGTCCAAAATTATAATTTACCCCATCTACCACAAAAGAACCATTTTCTAACTGATAAGCAAACTGCATTCCTGAAGCAGTAGTTACATCTTGGGTTGAACCATCTTCAGGATTGAATTTTTTAAGTAAAACCGAAGAAGTGGTGAAAGTTGAAGTTGCCATTTCTCTTGAAAAGGAAATCAAAATTGGAAAAGCATCTAAAGAAATATCCCGAGGCGCGCTCATCATTCCGTCCATAGGCGCAGTCCAAATAACAAATGGTGGTACCGTTAATAACCCTCCTTGCCATTGTCCCTCAGTCATAAAAATCCTTAAATCAGTTTTTCCTGCTGGAATGCCTCCTAATCCCGCAACTAAATAATTTTCTTTAAAAACCTCAATATCATAAGGATGATCACCTAAATTATTAAATTGAAAAATACCATCTACACTTGAGGTAGTAAACTTATCAGTGCCCTGCAAATAAACCCAGGCACCAGCAATTTTTTTATAAACCAAAGAACTGGTAGGATAACTATTACTCAATGAATCAACAGTAATACTATTAGTGCTTGTTGCCATCACCTGAACTGTTTCATTAGTTAAAGTTTGAGGATCTTCAATTAAGGCATAATCGCCAACATTAAATTTCATCTGGTCCAATCCCTGAATTTCAATTGTTACTTGAGAAGTAGTTGCCGATTCAAAGTTTGTGGTCTGATAAAACCAATCTGAAAGAATCTCGCCCCCTAAAGAAGATGAGCCCGGATTACTATTTTTCACTGAAACTTCAAAAGGAGCGCTTTCCCAATTATTTTCCGGAAGATGAATCGTGCTTGTACCATCACTTAATTCCAAATAATATTGAAAACTTCTCCCATCTCCTCCGGGAGCAACCAAAACCTCACAACTATGATAACCTACTCCTAAATGTTTACAGAAAGAAAAAGAAAAACCCGAATCATCTGGGTTTTTATAATACGCCTTAACAATTAAATAATCAGAAGAAGAAGCATATTCTCCAACTGGAGCATTTTGAATTTCTTCGGCTCCGGCTCTTAAAAAAAGAGTTAAAGTGGTAGTAGAGGAGGAATCACCTTTAACCTCAAAAAGTGGCTGATGCAAAACTCCGATTTCTCCTCCAAAGACCTTTAAAGGAAAAAGAAAGGAAACAAAAAACAAAAGAAAAGAAAGAAAAAATAATTTTTTTGAAACCATAATGTTTTTCTTATAACTTTTTTCGCCCTTTATTTTTATTATACCATAAAAAATTTTTCAATCCTTCAAAATTGTGGATAACTCAAAACTCTAAATTTAAAAGCGATCGCTTTTAAATTTGGAATTTGTTATTTCCTTAAATTTTTAAATTTTAGATTTTTTTAAATTCTTTGGTATGCATTTTAGTATTAGTATATGTTATCAATACAATAAAAATTTTTTTATTAAAGCCACAAAAAAATTTTTTTATAAAACAGCAAAATAAATTTAAAATTTAAAACAATTAAATTTTTAATTCAAAAAATCTAAAATTTATGACTTTTAAAAATTAAACCTCTAAATTTTAAAAATTTATCATAACATTTATTGTTTGAATTTGATTTGAAATTTAGATTTTTACATTTAACATATCTAAAATTCTATTTGGAATTTGCAAACTATAATTTGACATTTCTTTAAGGTTCGAAAATTTAGAATTTTGAATTTTTTAAACAATAAATTCCAATAAATTTCTATAAGTTTCTATTGTATATCTATTACTTCTAAACTTTTTTGGATTATAAATTTCAATTGGTTGATTTAATAAAAAAAATTTTTAAAATCATCTTTAAATGAGAGAAGATTCAATTTCAATAAAAAAATTAAAAAATAATATCTCGCTTCTTTTAATTAAAAAGAAAGAAATTAAAAATTTCTGTCTTTTAGTTTTGGTAAAGGTTGGCTCTGAAAATGAACCAAAAAATTTTAATGGAATTTCTCATTTAATTGAACATATGTCTTTTAAAGGAACCAAAAAAAGACCAAAAGCAATTGAAATTGCAAAAACTTTAGATAGTATCGGAGCAAAATATAATGCCTTTACCTCAAATGAATATACTGGTTATTGGATTAAAGCAACCACACCTCATTTAGAAATTTCAACTGATATTCTTTCAGATATTTATTTAAACTCTCAATTTAAAGAAGAAGAACTTGAAAAAGAAAAAAAAGTAGTTTTAGAAGAAATAAAAATGTATGAAGACGATCCAAAACAATATGTTTGGAATGTATTTTTAAACACTTTATACAACGACCAACCAGCCGGAAGGCCTATTTTAGGAAAAGAGGAAACGGTCAAAAAAATAAAAAGAGAGCAAATTTTAAATTTTTTAAATAAATTTTATTTAGGAAAAAATACTTTAATAGTTTTAGCCGGAGATTTTAAAGAAAAAATGGCAATAGATTTAATTGCCTCTAAGTTCAAAAAAATTAAAAATAAAAAATTGCCTCAAAAAAAATTGACAAAAATTAAAAAAATCCCTCGTTTTAATCATTTTCCTAAAAAAACAAACCAAGTTCATCTTATTTTAGGATTTCATACATTTTCTTTGTTTGATGAAAGAAGGTATCCCTTATACCTTTTAAGCACCATTTTAGGAGAAGGAATTTCTTCCCGACTCTGGCAAGTTTTAAGAGAAAAATATGGGCTCTGTTATTATTTTTCTTCAAGCCCTGATCTTTATACTGATCATGGCTACTTTGCAATTCAATCTGGAATAAATTTAGAAAAAACTGATTTTGCAATAAAGTTGATTTTAAAAGAAATTTCAAAATTAAAAAAAGAAATTATCCAAGAAAAGGAATTAGAAAAAGCAAAAGAACAAATAAAAAGCAGTTTAATTTTTTCAACAGAAACAACTCAAAGTATGGCTTATTTTTTTGGAGTTAATTTACTTTTAGAAAATCATCTTTTAACTCTTCCTCAAATTTTTAAAAAATTAGAAAAAACAACCTCAAAAGAAATAAAAAATTTAGCCAACCAAATCTTTGAACCAAAAAATTTTAATCTTTCAATTATCGCGCCAAAGGAAATTAAAATATCATTTAATGACTATCTAAAAATTTTAAAATAAAAATGTTTTTTAAAATTTTAATTAAAAACATCTTTTACTTTTTCAAAAAAATTATTGATTTTTGGATAAAAGATTCTTTGTTTTTTTTAAAAGGAAACTTTGAAAGAACCATAAAAAAATTAGAAAAAACTTTTGCAATCAAAGTAAATTTTTATTATCTCTTTTCTCCCTTGTATCAAGATTACACGCCAGTAGGTTACTTTTTTGGGTTTTTAATAAGATTTTTTAAAATTCTTTTCGGCTCATTGATTTACCTGCTTTTGTTTCTGCTTTTTCTTTTTATCTATCTATCAATTATTTTGCTTCCGTTTTTTCTTGTCTTTAAATCTTAAAAAAGTTTAATTTTAAATTATCTCTCTAAAAATTTTTTCTTTATTTAACCTTACATCAAAGCCCAACTAATATTCTCACATTCTTAAGAATGTGAGAATATTCTCAATATCTCTGATCTCAAATTTTAAGTTTGTTTTTTTTATTTAACCAACAAATCTTTTTAAAATTGATCTAAATGTAGCCAAATAAGTTCCAATAAATTTGCCAAAAACTCTCTTGACCCAACTTTTACCCCTATAACCCCCACTTAACTACTATATAGCGATTAAGTAAAACAAGGTTCTTTATCAATTTTGAGGATAAATTTTTCTAAAATTTTTAACTATCTTTTGACAGAAAACCGACTAAAACTTTACATTTACTCTAATTTCTGTTATAATTTTTTAAAGCAGAATTTGGAAAGAAGGCAATCGCTCCGATTTAGATCG
>JAGGUH010000012.1 GCA_021158645.1 bacterium
AAATAGGAGGGGGTGGGCATTTTGAACATTTAAATTTTGGTTATTGTTTCGAATTTCGGATTTCGAAATTATAACATTGAAAACCCGTTAAACCCGTTAACTCGTTAATAAATAATAAAACAATAAATTAGATTTGTCATTTGACATTTGAAATTTGACATTTAGAGTTTGTTTGGGGTTTTGAATTTGGGATTTGTTTGGAGTTTAGGGTTTGTAATTTGGAATTTGGAATTTTTTAACATTGAACCCGTTAACTTGTCAATAAATAATAAATTTTTATTGTCTTTTGATTGTATTGATACTTAAATTTTTGAGAAATATAAACTTCCATAACCAACGACTTGGTTTTTATCAAATGAAACATCGCTTGAATTTTGATAGCAAAGAATTTCTCCATAAGAATTTTTTATATTTTTTGCTACTTCCATTAAAATTTCAACAGCGCTTTTGCCACACAAAAAAGTATCAACTTCGGGAAATTTGGATTCTAATTCTAAAATAGTTTTTTCTAAAACATTTATTTCTTTTGTTAAAATTGCTTTTAGAACTTCTTTGTCTGCTTTTTTTGCAATTTCATCTGGTGGATAATGAGAGAGATCAGAAGAGGCAATGATTAAAGTTTCTTTTTTAAAAATTTCTTTTGCTAAAAAACTTGCTAAAGTTTTTATTAAAACTAAATCGTTGCTTCCTAAAAGAATGGGTACAATTTTAAAATTTTCTTTCAATACTAATTGTAAAAATGGCAGTTGGACTTCTAAGGAGTGTTCAAATAAATGAGGTTCTTCTCCAATGTCTTTGAATTTTCTTGAAAGTTCTTCTAAAAATTCGATGTCTAATGAAACTTCTCCTAAAGGAGTTATCCAGTTTCCTTTTTTCCACAAAGAAATACCTTCAAAAATTTTTTGGTGAGAAACTCCAATTAAAATTATTCTTTCTATTTTTCTTAAAGCAATACTTTTAAAAGAATAAGCCGCAACTTTTCCTGAATAAATATAGCCAGCATGAGGAGAAAGAACTCCAAAAATTTTGCCTTTTATTTGAGGCAAAGAAACTTCATTTAAAAAGCCCTCTGTTATGTTTTTTAATTTTTCTTTTTCTGCTGGATAAAAAGTTCCAGCAACACAAGGAAACCTTTTTTCCATAATGTTAATTTAATTAACAAAATTATTTTTTCAAAATTCTAATGTTGCTTTAATTCTTCTGATGCCGCTTGAAACCGCTTCTTCTTTTAAAATTTTAAATTTTTTAAGTTCTGAAGTGTTTTTTATATGAGGACCAGCGCAAATTTCTTTTGAAAAATCTCCAATAAAATAAACCGAAACTTTTTCTGGATATTTTTCTTTAAAAAATGCCAAAGCACCCTGTCTGACTGCTTCTTCATAACTCATTTCTTTTTTTATTACTTTAAGTCCTTCTTCTATTTTTTGGTTTACCAAATCTTCAATTTTTTTAATTTCTTCTTGGTTTAACTTTTTTGGATGAGTAAAATCAAATTTTAATTTTTCTGGAGTAATATCAGAGCCCATTTGTTTGATATGATTTCCTAAAATTTGGCGCAATGCTGCTTGTAAAAGATGGGTTGCGGTATGAAGTTTGGTTATTTTTTCAATTTCTTCTTTTGAAAATTTATCAGAAATTCCATGGCCACCAAATTTAATTATGGATCCTTTTCGAGAAATTTTACGATGCTTTTCAAGTTCTTTTTCAAATTCTTGAGATGAAAATTTAATTTTTTGAGGTACAATTTCTTCCAAAACTTCTTTTGGGATTCCATAGGTCTCGAACAAAAAGAACGCTTCTTTGGCTCCAATTTCTTTAAATTTTTCTATTTTTTTCAAAGAAGTTCTTAAAGTTCTTTCAAACTTTTTCTTTTCTTCAAAAAAAACTTCTAAGATTTTTTCTTTGTTTTTTGAAAGTTCAGGGTAAAAATTTTTATATTGGAGGATAACTTGAACCAATCCTTCTTTGAAAATTTTGTCTGATAGTTTTTTTAAAAAAGCAAAAGTTACCAATTTTCTAATTAAGCGGCGCAAAATATAACCGGCTTCTTTATTTGAAGGGACCAATCCGTCAGCGATTAAAAAAGAAATTCCTCTTAAATGATCGGCAAAAATTCTTTTTTTTCTTAAATCAATTGATGGAATATTTTTTTCAGCAATTTTTATTAAGGGTAAAAAAAGTGAGGTTTCAAAAATATCGTTTTTGTTTTCATAAATCATTGTTAATCTTTCAAGCCCCATTCCGGTATCAACTCCGGGAGATTTTAAAGGAATTAATTTTTTTTCCTGATTTTGATAATACTGATTGAAAACCAAATTCCATATTTCAATTCCTTTAATGTAAATTTCAGTTGTTGGACCGCATGGTCCTTCAATTCCTGTTGGTCCCCAAAAATTATCCTCTTTTCCTTTTAAAATGATTTTTTCTTTTTTAATTCCAATTTCTTTTTCCCAAATTTTAAAACTTTCCTTATCAAGTGGAATTTTATCTTCTCCTCCAAATACGGTTACATAAACTTCTAAAGAGTTTAAATCTAAAATTTGATTTAGAAATTCAAAAGCCCAACAAATAGCCGATTTTTTAAAATAACCTTTTTTGGAAAAATTTTTTGGATCATCGTTAATTTCTTTTCCAAAAGAAAAATTTCCAAGCATTTCAAAAAAGGTTAGATGACTTTTATCTCCAACCTCTTCAATATCAGAAGTTCGAAAGCATTTTTGACAGGTAGCAACTCTTTGGGTTCCAATTTCTTTGATAGGATCTTTTTCTAAAACAAAATAACTTTTAAACTGCTCCATTCCGGCAGTAGTTAAAAGAACCGAAGCATCAGAAGATAACAATGAAGAAGATGGCAGTACTTTGTGCCCTTTTTTTTCAAAAAATTTTAAAAATTTTTCTCTTAAATCATTCATAGTTATTTATTTTTTAATTTAATAAAAAAATTAAAAAAATCAAAAATAGTTTTGATTCAATTTTTATAAAGTTTTTGGAAAAAATAATTGAATTTAGATTATCTTTGGTTTTGATATTTGCTATGCTTTTTTGATAGGTTCTTAAGTTTATTGATAAAATAAATTTTTTAAGTAAGATTATTAAAACAAAAATGGTTAATTTAAGAATTAATATCATTATTAATATTATTACTATTACCGATGGTGCTATCGGTTGAATTTTTATATTTTTATAGAAATTCAGCCGATGGCAAAGCCATCGGTTTTTTTATTAGAAAAGTATTTTAAAAAAACAAACAAGGAGGAGGGAGGATTGTTATGAAAAAGGTAAAAGTGAGAGTTTTTGTTGTTGATGATGAAAGGATAAAAGATTATGGAGGATTGATAACAGTTTCAGGAATTGTTGATTCTTATGAAAGGATAGTGTGCCGGGTAATTGGAGCATCAACGATCTATAAAGGCAAAAAAGTCGGAGTAGAGATTTTTGATAAGAAAAATAGAAAAAAGAAAGTAATTATTGGAGAGAAGAATATAAAAGAAGAACTATGGAAAATAATGATTAGATGGTTAAGTTAAAAGTTAAAATGAAAATTGGTTTTTAGCAGGGCAATGCCCTGCTTTTTTGGTTTTGATGTTTAATATCTGAAATTTGAAATTAAATTGTCATTTTGAATTTTTATTAGTTCTAATCATAAAGTATTTTCTAATCAAAATATGCGTATGAAATAAAAATGGTAAATTCTGCCATTTCTTGTGGTATATGTTTAAAATTTTTAAATAATTTTTCTTTTGCTTTTTATATTTCTTGTTTTTTTAAGAATTAATCAATCTTATCTACCTATGATTTAGATAAACCAGTCATTTTAACAATGTAATTTCTAACAAAACCTTTGTTCTTTTTTCTTAAACCAAAATATTTAAATCTATTCAAAACATCATCAATCCATTGATACTTTTCTTCTTTAGAAACTGCTTTAAATTCGATAACTGAACTAACCTTTAAAAATTCTTTAATTTGTGTAATACTAATAATGTGTGAATCTATTATGTTTATTGTCATCATATACCTCAATTATGACAGATTCACACATTTTAAGCAAAATGGCAAAATTAAGACATTTCAAACTCATTTTGCGTTAGAAAGCGATTTCATTTCATGATCATTTTGTATTAGATAAGACTTGATATTGACAAAGGAAATTTTCAGGATATAATTTCTTATTCAATACAATCACTTTTAAAATCACTTTTAAAGGTCGCAAAGTTTGGATAAAGAACTAATTTTTAAAACTATGAAAATTCATCCTTTATCTGATTATATTTTAGTAGAACCAATAGAAGAAGAAAATAAAACAAAGGTCGGAATTATTATTCCTGAAACGGCTGAAAAAGAAAAGCCGCAAAAAGGCAAAGTAATTGCAACTGGTTCTGGAAGGATTGATGAGAATGGAAAAAGAATTCCATTAGAAGTAAAAAAGGGAGATATTGTAATTTTTAAAAAGTATGCTCCTGATGAAGTTAAGGTTAACAATAAGGAATATTTGGTAATTAAAGAAGAAGATATTATTGCAAAGGTCGAAGAATAAACTTGACATATCGAAAATTAGAAATTTCGATATGTCAAAATTTTAATTTAAACATATGGCAAAACAAATTGTTTACAATCAAAAAGCAAGAGAATTTTTTAAAAAAGGAGTAGATAAATTAGCAAATGCGGTTAAAGTAACTTTAGGACCAAAAGGTCGGGCTGTAGTTTTGGAAAGAACTTATGGTTCTCCGGTTATAACTCGAGATGGCGTTACAATTGCCAAGGAAATTGAGTTAGAAGATCGTTTTGAAAATATTGGTGCTCAAATCGTAAAAGAAGTGGCTCAAAAAACTGCTGATATTGCTGGTGATGGGACAACAACGGCTACTTTGTTGGCTCAAGTAATGATAAATGAATCTATTAAAAACATTTCAGCCGGTGTTGATCCGATTGCTATGAAAGAAGGAATGGAAAAAGCAAAAGAAATTGTTTTAGAAGAACTAAATTCAATTTCTAAACCAATTGCTGGACAAAAAGATATTGAAAATGTTGCTACTATCTCGGCTCGAGATCCAGAAGTTGGAAAATTGATTGCAGAGATTATTAATGAAGTTGGAAAAGATGGAGTGGTAACCGTTGAAGAATCGAAAGCATTGGGACTCTCAAAAGAAATTGTAAAAGGGCTTCAATTCGATCAAGGATTTGTTTCTCCTTATATGATTACCGATCCTGAAAGAATGGAAGCAGTGTTAGAAAATCCTTATATTTTAGTAACAGACCAAAAAATTTCTGCCATTTCAGATATTTTGCCACTTCTTGAAAAAATTATTCAATCTGGCAAAAAAGATTTAGTAATTATTGCTGACGAAATTGAGGGTGAAGCGTTGGCAACGCTCGTTGTTAATAAACTTCGAGGGGTGTTTAATTGTTTGGCAGTTAAAGCACCTGGTTATGGTGATCGCAAAAAAGAAATGCTTCAGGATATTGCAATTATTTGTGGGGCTGATTTGATTTCCGAAGAATTAGGAAGAAAATTAGAAAGTACTACCATTAATATGCTTGGAAAAGCAAGAAGAGTTGTTGCCGACAAAGAAAAAACAACAATTGTTAGCGGAGGTGGCTCTAAAGCCGAAATTGAAAAAAGGGCGAATCAAATTAAAAGCCAGATTGAAGCCACAGAATCAGAATTTGATAAAGAAAAACTTCAAGAAAGATTAGCGAAATTAACTGGTGGCGTAGCGGTAATTAAAGTTGGAGCACCAACTGAAGTTGAACAAAAAGAAACTCAACATCGAATTGAAGATGCGGTTGCCGCTACTAAAGCCGCTATTGAGAGCGGTATCGTTCCTGGAGGCGGAGTTGCTTTATTAAGATGTCTTCCAAAAGTTGAAGAAATTTCTCAACAATTTTCTAAGAAAGGACAAATTCCTCAATTTGTTGGGGCAAACATTGTTTCTGAAGCGTTGAGTGCACCATTAAAACAAATTGCTCAAAATGCTGGACTTGATGGCGCTGTTGTTTATGATAAAGTTTTAAGAAGCGAGAATCCTAATTTTGGTTTCAATGCTCGAACTCAAACTTATGAAGATTTAGTAAAAGTTGGAGTTATTGATCCAACGAAAGTGGTAAGATCGGCAATTGAGAATGCTATTTCTTCGGCTTCAATGTTCTTGATTTGTGAAGCCGTTGTCGCTGATATTCCTGAAAAAGAAAAAGAAACTCCAAAAATGCCTCCAGAAGAGTACTAAAAA
>JAGGUH010000083.1 GCA_021158645.1 bacterium
AAATAGGAGGGGGTGGGCATTTTGAACATTTAAATTTTGGTTATTATTTCGAATTTCGGATTTCGAAATTATAACATTGAAAACTCGTTAACCCGTTAACTCGTTAATAAATAATAAAACAATAAATTAGATTTGTCATTTGATATTTGAAATTTGACATTTAGAGTTTGTTTTGAATTTTGAATTTTGAATCTCTTTAAACAACAAATCTCTATCCTGTTTTTTTGCTGTAATTATTCTTTTAAGTTTTTATTCGGTCTCTCTTAAAATAATTTCGATAGGAACAATTCCTTTTAATGCTTTTAAAATACCATCTTGGCGCATTGTAAGCATTCCTTGCCTTTTTGTTTCTTCTAAAATTTTTTCCTCATCTATGCCTTTACTGATAATTTTAGCCAAATTATCAGTCATTTCAAATGCCTCAAAAATTGCAATTCGCCCTGAAATACCTCGATAATGACATTTAGGACAACCCTTCCCTTTCCAAACAAAATATGGTTTTTCAATTTTAATTCTATTTTTTAATTTCTCAGGCAATGACTCAATACTTTCGTCAATAATTTTTTCAGTTTCAGGATCAGGTTTGACTTTTTCTTTACAAAAAGGACAAATTTTTGGAACTAATCTTTGAGCAATCATTACGGCTAATGAAGAGGGCAAAAGATAAATCGGAACTCCCATATCTACCAAGCGTGGAATTACTCCAATAGCATTATTAGTATGAAGTGTTGACAACACTAAATGACCAGTTAAAGCAGCATGAACTGCCAAAGCAGCCGTTTCCTCGTCTCTAATTTCTCCAACCATTATAATATCTGGATCTTGTCTTAAAATCTGTCTTAATCCCGAAGCAAAAGAATAACCAATTTCAGGTTTAATTTGAGATTGGTTAAGTCCTTCAATAAAATATTCTATTGGATCTTCCAAAGTAACAATATTTTTTTCTTCGCTTTTTAATTTTTGAGTTAAGGCATATAAAGTTGTTGTTTTTCCGCAACCTGTCGGACCAGTAACTAAAATCATTCCAAAAGGTTTTTTTATCGCTCTTTCAATAATTAATCTATTTGTAAGAATTACGCCCAACTCTTCAAATTTTTTCAATCCAACTTCGGGATCTAAAATTCTCAAAGCAGTTTTTTCTCCAACCGCAGTTGGAAAAGTTGAAACCCGAAAATCAATTTCCTTGCCATCAATAATAGTCGAAAATCTTCCGTCTTGAGGAATCCTTGTTTCATCTATTTTCAAATTAGATAAAATTTTTATTCGGGAAATAATCGGAGGCAAAATTTCTAAAGGAAGATAAGCAACGGTCCTTAAAGTTCCATCGATTCGATATCTTACTCTTATTTTTGTTTTTAAAGGTTCAATGTGAATATCTGAAGCCTGGTATCTTACACCATATTTCAAAAACACCGAAACAAGTTTAATAATTGGCGCTTCTTCGGTTAAAACACCTGTTGCCTCTTCTAAACTAATAATTCGATGCAAAGGACGAAATTTCCTCCCTTGCCTTCTTAATTCTTCGAAAACTTCAGAGATTTCTTTGTCAAAAAGTTCATAACCTCTCCAAGCGATTTCTAAATCCTTTCTCCTTACAACATAGATTTTTATATCAAGATTTAATTTTCGAGCAATAAATCTCAAAATATCTTGGGCTTTCTCGTCTTTAGGATAAACCATTCCCACTTCCAAAACATCATCCTTTTTGCCCAAGGCAATAACCTGATACTTTTTAGAAACTTCTTCTGGAATTAAATTTAAAATTTCGCTTGGAATCTTTTCTTTCTTTTTTAAGAAACGATAAGGTACTCCCAAAATTTCTGATTTTATTTTTGCAATCTCATCTTCAGAAGAAATTTCTCTTTCTACTAAAATTTCCTCAATTTTTTTTTCTAAAACATCACTTTCTTTTTGGATTTTTTCGGCTAACGCTTTGGAAATTTTTCCCTTGTTTAAAAGATATTCTAAAACAAAATGCATAAACCTTGCTTAACTTATTTAAATAAGTTTTCTTTACCTAAATTAGTACCCAAACTAGTTGGAATTAATTTTGGAAGGTATGACTTTAAACTTAAAAAAACCGGATCTTCTAAAATTTTCTCTATTTTTTCTACAGAAATTTTTTCAAGCCCCTGAGTAATGTTAAATTCTTCTTCAACAACAATTTCATTTTTCAAGTTCTTAATTTTTCTAAAAAACAAGAAAGCGATAAAAATTATAATTAAAACAACAATAAAATAAACTCCTTTTAAACTTCTTTTTTTTGATTCTTTTGAAATTTTTATTGCCATAGTTTTATTGCTATAATTAATTTAATTGATAATAAAAATTAATAGTAATAATACCTTTAACATTTTCACCGGATTTATTTAAATTTATTCTTTTAATATCCATAACTCGGATATTTGTCTCGATTTTTTTAAGAAAATTTTTTATTGATGGATAATCGCCTTCTATCTCCAAAGCAGCCGAAAGAGTGCCGAAATCTTTAGTTAATTTTTCCTTCCTGTTTAAAAAACGAGGCAATTTTTTTTCTTTTCTAACCTCGCTAAAAGTACATCGATTTAATTTCACATTTGATAAATCTGCCATTCCTTTTAATTGATATAAAACATCTCCAAACTCTTTTTCTTCTGGCAGAAGAAGAGATATCTTCTCCTTTGCTGGCAAAAAGGAATGATAACTCTCAAAAACTTTTTGAACTTTTTCAAGTTTTTCTTTTTCATCTTGAAGTTTGTTTTTCAATAAGCGTCTTTCTTCTAAACTTCTTATTATCTCTTTAAGTTGAGGATAATCATAACTAAAAAGAGCCCAAACTCCGATCAGGATAAAAATAAAACTCACTCCTGCCAATAATGATCTTGAAATATGTTTCATAGTTTAAAAAAATTAAAATTTTACCAAATTTAAATCAAAGTTTGACTTTATTTGAAACATTTCTTTTTCAACTCTTCCCAACCTTACATTAAAAAACTCCTTACTTTTCTCTAAAACAAAAGCATAAGAAGCAATTGCATTTATATCTCCATAACCGGTAATTTCTATTTCTTTCTTTTTTAAATTAATTGTAATTTGTTTAAAAACAATTTCTTTTGGCGTAAAAGATTCAATTTTACTTAATAATTTTGTTGGATAAATATGATCCTTTAAAATTTTTCTTAAATTTTCTGTCTGGCTCCATAAACGAACCATTCTCTGACGATCTTCATTGTTGATTTCATCTGAAAGACCTGTAATTTTAACTTTCAAATTTTGATTTTGTTTTTCTAATACAGGCAAAAGAATTTTTTCAGAAAAGAAATAAAAAGAAAAACAAATCAAAACAAAAAGCCAACTCAATAAAAAGAGCCTCCAAGGAACTGGATGCTTTCCTTTAACTTCTTCCACTGATTGGCTGCGATAAAGCATATTAAAATTATAATTATTTTTTAATTAAAGTAAATTAAAACCTGTGGATAACTTTAAAATTTCTTTAAGTACCTTAAACCAAGACCATTACAAACTCCAAATGAGTCTTCTAAATCTACTATGATTGGTTCAAGATCTTTGTTGTAAAAAATTTTCAAAAAGGCATTTCCTTTTCTTACTTTTAAATTTTCAAATTGTGTCTGACAATACTCTAAAAGACCCGGCATACTTGCCGTGCCTCCAGTAAGAATTAATTTAGTAACCTTTCTTCCGGTTTTTGATAGATAAAGATCGATTAATTTAGAAACCTCTCTTAAAATAGAGTCAATTACAGGATACATCAAGTTTGAAATTTCCCTTTCGGATTCGCTTGGCTTAAGACCAACTCTCTTTTTAAATTCTTCGGCCCTCCAAATATTAACTTTTAATCCAGAAGAAATAACTTCAGTAAGATCTCCAGAAGCCAGATCAAAGAAACGATTAACCCTTAAGAATTTGTTGTCAAAAATTATTAAATTTGTTACCCGAGAACCAATATCAAGGATAAAAATCGGTTCTTCAGTTTCTATTATTGCTTCTTTTAAGGCAAGTGTTTCTAATTCCAAAATTTTTAAATTCAAATTGCAAACTTTAGCAATTCTCTGATATCTTAAAACTAAATCTTTAGGATAAGCAATCAAAAAAACTAATTGCTTATTAAAATTTCTAAATTTAATTTCTTCTTCGCTTGGTTTAATTAAAAACCAATCAAGATAAGTTTCGGAAAGAGGAAAAGGAACAAATTGTTTTGCCTGATAAGGAATTGCCTTTTTAAGATCCTCTTTTGGCATTTTTGGCATTTCCAAAACCGTAGCAAGAACTGAATAAATTGGCACTCCAAAAACTGCTTCTCTTGCTTTTGCTTTCATTTTTTTCAACAAAAAAGAGAGAATTTTTGAGACCTCTTTTTCTAACATCTTTAATCCTGATGTTTGAAAAGCATTATTCACCCTTTCTAAATGACCATAATTTTCTAAAAAGCCATAGTTTTCTAAAAGTATTCTTCCTTGTAAGTCGCGCGTTAATTCAACTACTTTAATTGTGGTTGAACCAATATCAATTCCTAAAACTCTTTTTTTTAACCCAAAAATTTTTTGAAAAAATGAAAAAGGCATAATATAATATAATTATATGTTATAATTCAAAATTCTAAATGTCAAATGATAAATCAAATCAAATTTAAAGTTACAAATCCAAAATCAGTTTAGCGCAAAGCGTAAAGCGCAAAACTTAAAACTACAGCGTAAAACTTAAAGCGAATTTGTGTTAAATTCAAAATTACAAATTACAAATTTCAAACAAATTCAAAATCCGAAACAAAGTTAAATCAAAAATCAAATATCAAAAATCAAAATGAAAAATTAAAAAGAATAAAAAGAATTAAAGAAAAAAGAAAAAATTTTTATTTTGAAACGACAAATCTAATTTATTGTTTTATTATTTATTAACGAGTTAACGGGTTAACGGGTTTTCAATGTTATAATTTCGAAATCCGAAATTCGAAACAACAACCAAAATTTAAATGTTCAAAATGCTCACCCCCTCCTATTTCCTCCCCCTCCCAGAGGGAGGGGGAGGATTAAGG
>JAGGUH010000032.1 GCA_021158645.1 bacterium
ATGTTATAATTTCGAAATCCGAAATTCGAAACAATAACCAAAATTTAAATGTTCAAAATGCCCACCCCCTCCTATTTCCTCTCCCTCCCAGAGGGAGAGGGAGGATTAAGGTGGGGGAGGGATATTCTTTTTGAATTTTGAATTGTCATTTTGAATTTTGATTTTTGCATTTTGAATTTTTTTTGACATTTGGCATTAAAAGTTTAGATTTAAGATTTAAAATTTTAGATTGAAATTTTTGAAAATTGAAAATTTTTTTATAATATTTATAAAATAAAATTATGAAGTACTATCCTTTAAAAATTGAAAAAAAATGGCAAAAATTATGGGAAGAGAAAAATTTTTTTAAGGCAAAGGATTTTTCAAAAAAAGAAAAATTTTATCTTTTAGTTGAGTTTCCTTACCCTTCTGGAAGTGGACTTCATGTTGGCCATTGCCGAAGTTATATTGGAATGGATGTTATTGCCAGAAAAAAAAGAATGGAGGGAAAAAATGTTTTGTTTCCAATGGGCTGGGATGCTTTTGGATTACCAACAGAAAATTATGCTATAAAAACTAAAATTCCTCCAGAAAAAGTAACTAAAGAAAACACCAGAAATTTTAAAAAGCAACAAAAAAGAATTGGTCTTTCTTTTGATTGGACTCGGGAAATAAATACTACTGATCCAAATTATTATAAATGGACTCAATGGATCTTTGTTCAACTTTTTAAGAGAGGTTTATCTTACAAAGCAAAAATGCCAGTTAATTGGTGTCCTTCTTGTAAAATTGTTTTAGCAAACGAAGAAGTAATAGATGGAAAGTGCGAAAGATGTGGGGCAAAGGTGATAAGAAGAGAAAAAGAGCAATGGATGTTAAGAATTACAAAATATGCTGATCGGTTAATAGATGATTTGAAATTAGTTGACTATCCCAAAAGAGTAAAAATTTTACAAGAAGATTGGATTGGTAGAAGCGAAGGTGGTGAAGTTGAATTTAAAATAAAGGTTAAAAATTCTCAAAAAAATTTTTCTCTTAAAGTTTTTACTACAAGAATTGATACCCTTTTTGGAGTTACTTTTTTAGTACTTGCTCCAGAGCATAAAATAATTAGAGAATTGAAAAATGAAATAAAAAACAAGAAGCAGATAGAAGAATATGTCAAAAAAGCAAAAAATAAAGCCGAGAGAGAAAGAATTGCTGAAGAAAAAGAAAAAACGGGCATTGAGATAAAAGGAGTTAAAGCAATCAATCCAGTGAATGGAAGAGAAATTTCTATTTTTGTTGCTGATTATGTTCTGATAAGTTATGGTACTGGAGCCATTATGGGAGTGCCGGCTCACGATCAACGAGATCTTGATTTTGCGAAGAAATATCATTTACCAATAATTGAGGTTATTAAGCCGAAGGAAGGCAGGGGATTTGATGAAAAAAAAGCTTATGAAGGTGAAGGAATTTTAGTTAATTCAGGAAAATTTAGTGGTTTGAAATCTCATAAAGCAAGAAAAGAAATTTTGAAAGAACTTTCAAGAAAAGGGGTAGCAAGAAGAGCAGTTTATTATAAATTAAGAGATTGGGTTTTTTCTCGACAAAGATATTGGGGCGAACCAATTCCAATGATTAAATGTGAAAAATGTGGTTGGGTGCCGGTGCCAGAAAAAAATTTGCCAGTGAAATTACCAAAAATTAAAGAATATCACCCAACTGAAAAAGGAGATTCTCCTTTGGCAAAGGTTAAAAATTGGTTAAATGTTCCTTGTCCAAAGTGTGGCAATCCAGCAAAAAGGGAGACCGATGTAATGCCTAATTGGGCTGGTTCTAATTGGTATTATTTAAGATATTGTGATTCAAAAAACAATAAGGAGATAGCCAATAAAAAGAAACTTAAATATTGGATGCCGGTTGATTGGTATAACGGCGGTATGGAGCATACCACCTTGCATCTTCTTTATTCTCGCTTTATTTATAAATTTTTGTGGGATATTGGTGTTTTGCCAAAAGAAATTGGGCCTGAACCTTACAAAAAAAGAACCAGTCATGGAACTATTCTGGCTGAAGGCGGAGAAAAAATGTCAAAATCAAAAGGAAATGTTGTTAATCCAATGGAAGTTATAGAACAATATGGAGCCGATACTTTAAGAGTTTATGAAATGTTTATGGGGCCATTTGAGCAGGCAATTTCTTGGGACACTAAAGGAATAAAAGGAGCAAGACATTTTTTGGAAAAAGTTTGGGGTCTTGCCGAAGAATTAAAAACCAAAAAAAATAAAAAAACAGGAAATAAAAAAATTGCAAAGGAAATAGAAATTGCTTTGAATAAAACTATTAAAAAAATAGGTGAAGATATTGACTCATTGAAGTTTAATACTGCAATTTCTGCTTTAATGGAATTTGTTAATTTACTTTTAGAAAATAAAAAAAATATTTCTCTTAAAGTGTTTAAAAATTTTTTAAAAATTTTATCTCCTTTTGCGCCCCATATTTGTGAGGAAATTTGGCAAAATCTTGGTTTCAAAGGATATTGTCTAACTCAAAAATGGCCTAAGTATAAAAAAGAATTAGTTAAAGAGAAAAAAATAATTCTTGTAATTCAAATTAATGGGAAGGTAAGAGATAAAATAGAAGTTGAAAGCGAAATCAACAAAGAAGAAGCAAAAAGAATTGCTTTATCAAGTCAAAAAATTAAAAAATGGATTGAAGGCAACAAAATTAAAAAGACAATTTTTGTGCCAAAGAAATTAATTAATTTCGTACTCTAATTTTATGGCAGTAATTATTGATGGAAAAAAAATATCTCAAGAAATTTTAAAAAATCTTAAAGAAACAATTAAAAGGAAAAAATTAACATTAAAGTTGGGTGTTGTTTTGGTTGGAGGAGATAAATCTTCTAAAATTTTTATTCGGGAAAAAGAAAAAGCGTCTCAAAAAATTGGTATTGGTTTTGAACTTTTTAAATTTAAAACAAAAATAAAACAAAATGATTTAAAAAAAGAAATCAAAAAAATAGTTAAAAGAAAAGAGATAAAAGGAATAGTAATTCAATTGCCTTTGCCAAAAAAGTTTGATGAAGGGGAAATTTTAGATTTAATTCCTTCAGAAAAAGATATTGATGTTTTATCAAGTGAAAGTTTGGGGAAATTTTATAACGGAAAATTAAGAATTTATCCTCCTTCAATTTCGGCTGTTGATGAAATTTTTAAAAGATACAAAATTGATTTGAAAGGAAAAAATGTTGTGGTTGTTGGTCAGGGAAAGTTGATTGGAAAGCCCTTGAGTATTTATTTGGTTTCAAAGAAAGCCACTTTTTCAATGGTTAATGAATTTACAGAAAATATTTCTGACCTTACAAAAAAAGCCCAAATTTTAATTTCTGGAGTTGGAAAGCCAGAGATGATTAAAGGAAATATAATAAAAAAAGGAGTAATGGCAATTGATTTTGGTTGTAGTTTTAAAGATGGAAAATTAAAAGGAGATTTTGATTTTGAAAGCGTTTTTAAAAAAGCAGGTTTTTTGACTCCGGTTCCTGGAGGTATGGGACCGATTACTGTGGCTTGTCTTTTAAAAAACTTGTTAAAATTAAACTTTTAAAACATAAGTATTTTCTAATCAAAATATGCATATGAAATGAAAGTGGTGAATTCTGTCATTTCTTGTGGTATATGTTTAAAATTTTTAAATAATTTTTCTTTTGCTTTTTATATTTCTTGTTTTTTTAAGAATTAATCAATCTTATCTACCTGTGATTTAGATAAACCAGTCATTTTAACAATGTAATTTCTAACAAAACCTTTATTCTTTTTTCTTAAACCAAAATATCTAAATTTAGTCAAAACATCATCAATCCATTGATACTTTTCTTCTTTAGAAACTGCTTTAAATTTGATAGATGAACTAACCTTTAAAAATCCTTTAATTTGTGTAATACTAATAATGTGTGAATCTATTATGTTTATTGTCATCATATACCTCAATTATGACAGATTCACACGTTTTAATCAAAACAAAAAGTATTTTAAACTCATTTTGCATTAGAAAACGATTTTATTTCGTGCTCATTTTGTATTAGATAAGACTTGATATTGACTTTTTTCCGAAAATCATTTAAAATTTAATTTAGAATAAAACAAGGATTGAAATTCCCCGTCTAATAGTCAAACAGACGAGGAAAAACTAAAAATTACTTCTAACTATTTTATCATTAAAAAAGTAGTCAAGATAACACAAACGATGAAAAAGAAAGTAAATTCTTCAAAAAAATTCGTTCTTTTTGTTGATCGAGATAGGCTATATCTCTATCCTTGGTATTTCGCAGATGAATGTCTTACTAAAGACATCAAAAAAATTTGCGGAAAGAAAATTAGTCAAGTAATTTTAGAATTTAAAAAAAATCATATTTTTTGTTACTATATACCAGAAGAGATGGATAAAATAGGAGAAATTTTATGGAGAAAAATCAGAAAAGATAAAGAATTTTATAAATTAACATCAAAAAGAATTAAAGAGTTTGCAAGAAAATTAATAAGTTTTTGCCAAAAAGTTTCTGCTAAAAAACTATCCCTTCTTTCTAATAAAGATTTATTAAATATTTATTTAAACTATCGAAAAATAATGAGAGAAATGAGAATTTGGGGATGGATTCCGGTGCTTATTGATGGAGTAAACATTCCGTTTCTTTCTAATTATTGTCTTGAAAAACTATCTAAAGAGATTAAAGAAAAGAGCAAAGATAGTAATATTGAAGAAAAATTGCCAGAGTATTTTAGTATTCTTACCGCACCAGATAAACCTAGCGAAGTAAAACAAGAAGAGATTGATAGATTAAATCTTCTTGTAGAAATCAAAAAGAAGTATCCAAAAATTTTTAAGATATTTTTAAATCAACCAGTCTCAAAAGTTTTAGAGATTATTAAAAAAAATCCTTTACTTTATCAACAAATCGAAACACATCGAAAGAAATATGAATGGTTACCTTATGCTTATATCGGACCAGTAATGAGTATAGAAAATGTTCTCAATTTAATGCAAGAAAGTTTAAAAAACAATCCATTTCCTTCAAAAGAGTTACAGAAAATCAAGAGATATTATAAAAATCTTCCTCAAAAAAGAAAAGAAATAATAAAAAAATATAGAATTTCTAGAGAACTTCAATATTTTCTCAATATTGCCCGATATTTTATGTGGTTAAAAGATTGGCGAAAAGGGGTATATCAAAAATCTTATGTTCTAATGGACCCAATAATAGAAGAAATTGCTAAAAGATTAAAACTAGAGATTATAGATGTAAAATATCTTTCCTCTTCTGAGATAAAAAGATATTTATTAGAAGGCAGCATCTCAAAACAGCAAATAAAAAAAATAAAACAAAGAAAAACATATTGTGTTGCCGTTATTAAAAATGGTATAGCCAAAGTTTTAGAAGGAAAAGAAGCCCTCCAATTTATTAAAAAGCATATCAAAAAAGAAAAAAAAGAAAAACAAAAAGAATTAAGAGGAATGATAGCTTTTTCAGGTAAAGCAAGGGGTGTTGCAAAAATTATTGCTGTAGTAAAAGATTTAGAGAAGATGAAAGAAGGAGATATTTTGATTTCACCCGCTACCAATCCAGATTTAATTTCTGCAATGAAAAAAGCCTCTGCAATCGTAACAGATTCTGGAGGAATTACTTGCCATGCAGCAATTGTAAGTAGAGAATTGAAGATTCCCTGTATTGTAGGAACAAAAATAGCAACTAAGGCAATTAAAGATGGAGATATAGTAGAAGTAGATGCAAATAAAGGGATTGTAAGAATTATCGAACCAAAATAAAAATTATGAAAATTGCAATTATTTCAGACATTCATGATAATATTAACAACTTAAAAAAGTTTCTTAAAAAAATCAAAGAGCTTAAGATAAAAGAAATAATTTGTTGTGGGGATATAGGATCTCCACTATCATTAAATATTTTATCCAGCGAAAGGAATATAAAGGTTCATTTTATTTTTGGAAATATAGATGGAGATAAAGTAGCGATGGCAGAAATTGCTTTTAAATTTCGAAATGTTATTCTTTACAATGAGTTTGGCGAACTAAAAATAAAAGGGAAAAAGATTGCTTTTCTTCATAACCCAAAAATAGCAAAATTATTGGCTAAAAATAATGAATATGATGTCATCTTTTATGGACACACCCACCAGCCAAAAAAAGAAAAAATAGGAAAAACCCTCCTGGTAAATCCAGGAGAGATCGCAGAATTTTTAAGTAATCCAACTTTCGCTTTATATGATTTAGAAAAAAATAAAATAAATATCTTAACTCTTTAAATTCAACAAGGCCGAATTTATTAATTTTTTTAATTTATATTATGAAAATCAACATTCCTTCTAAATATAAAAAAATCTGGGAGAGAGCCGAGCCATTGTTGAAAAAATGTAGACCCGGTGATTTAATTCATGCCAAACAAACGGCTGAACTGGTTTATAATTTTATTAAAACCCATAAAAAAGGCGATATGGATATCCTTATTCCTGTAGCAATTTTCCATGATATTGGTCATGCAGCAATTTTACCAGAACATTTCGAGAAAATTTCTGGATTAAAAAAACTCCCCAATTCAAAACTAGTCCATATGTTAACCGGCGCTAAAATTGCCAAAGAAATTCTAACGAAAATTAAATATCCTAAAAGCAAAACAAAAGAAATCATAGAGATAATTAGCATCCATGATATGGAAGAACCTAAATGGTTCGATACAAAAAACAAAAAAATATTTCGAGATTTGGATCATTTAGATAGATTTTCTAAGAAAAGATTTAAAACGATTCTTAATCTCACTAATTGGACGCCCAAACAATTAATAGAATATCTAAAGAAAAAAGAAATTCCTTTTTTCTTTAATCGAGAAATTAAAGAAATAGCCGAAGAAATGCTTAAAGAAAGAGAAAAAGAATATAAATTGCTATCTTAAAAATCAAAGATTAGAAATCCCAATTTGGTCGAATTGGGTATTTATAAAATTTAAATAAAAAATCTATGCTAAAAATTACTTTTCTTGGTTGGGCAAATTTTATTGTTGAAGGAAGGGAAAAAACAATTTGTTTTGATCCATTCTTTGAGGCCGATAAAAGGGCAGATATAATTTTAATTTCTCATTCTCATCCTGATCATTGTAGTTTAGAAGTAATTGAAAAAATGAAAAAAGAAAATACAATAATTCTTGCCAACGAAGAAACAGCAAAAAATGTTCCGGGAGTCGAAAAAATAAAAATTGGAGAGCAAAAAGAAATTAATGGCATAAAAGCAGAAGCAGTGTATGCTTATAATTTAAATATCCCGAATCATCAAAAAGGCAAAGATTTGGGATTTGTAGTAGAAATAGAAGGAAAAAGAATTTATCATGCCGGAGATACAGATTTTATTCCAGAAATGAAAGAAATTAAAAATATTGATTTAGCCCTTTTGCCGGTAGGAGGAACATACACAATGGATGTTTCTCAAGCAATAGAGGCAGTAAAAACTATTCAACCAAAAATAGTAATTCCAATGCATTATGGCAAAATAGAGGTTGAGTTTCAAGGAGAAGTTCATAAAATCGAACTATCAGCAAATATAGACGAGTTTAAAAAGAAAGTAGAAGAAGAAACAAATACCAAAGTAGTAGTTTTATCAAAAAACGAAGAATATATTTTAGAATAATTATGCCTAAAGCAAAACCTCAACCAAAATGGTTTATTTGTCAGCAGTGGGGCATATGGGTACCATTGATGCCAGCAATTTTAACTTTGTTTAAAGTAATTACCGAAAGAAAATTCATTCAAGCCACCGGAGTAAAATGTGTAGATTTTTTATTAGAACTCACTTCTTCTTCTGTAAAGTTTTGGGTTCGTGAGGATCAATGGCAAAATTTTTGCCATAAATGTTATTTAAAAGTTAAAAAAAACCCTTCAGTTCAGAAAAGGTTAGTTAAAGAATTTTTAAGAAGAGTACCTAATTTTTTAAAATTCTGCCGCAAAGTTTATGAAAATAATTTATCCCAAAAAACAAACAAAGAAATTTGGCAACTTTACGAAAAATACATTTCTCTTTATGAAGATATTTATATTTGGGGAGAATCATTTGCTTTTGGAGCAAGATTTGATCTGTCAGAATATTTAAAAAATTATTTGTCTAAAAAAGGAAAAGAAAAAAATTTTTCAAATAGTGAAATTAATAATGCTTTTAATCTTTTAATTACACCAAAAGAAAAACCATTTACCACTGAAGAAAGAGAAGAATTATTAAAAATTGTTTTAAAAATAGAAAAAAATCCAAAATTAAAGAAATTCTTTCTACAACCTTTAAAATCAATTGAAAAAGAAATCGAAAAACACCCTCAAATCAATCAACTTATTGAAAAGCATACTCAAAATTGGCAATGGGTGCCTTACAATTATGGGGCTTATCTTTTTGATAAAAGTCATTTTCTAAAAGAAATTTCTGAGTTAATTAAAAAAGGAAACGCTCAAAAAGAACTAAAAGAAATTCAAATAAAATACCAAACTTTAGTCAAAAAGCAAAAAGAAATTATAAAAAAATTCGGAATCGATAATTATCATCAAAAACTTTTCGAAGCGATGCAGTTTAATAGTTTTATTATTGACTACAAAAAGAAAATTTTTACTATTTCCCATTTTTATATTAATTTTTCCTTAATGAAAGAAATTGCCTCTCGTTTAGGAATTGAACAAAAATTAGCCCATTGCCTGCTTAAAGAAGAGGTAAAAGATGCTTTACTTATTGATAGAATGCCCACGGTAAAAACATTAAAAGAAAGATATAAACGTTCTGTAATTCTTGTATCTAATGGAAAAATTAAACTTACTATTGGCAAAGAAGCCGAAGAGTTTTTAAAAAAATTTAATCTCGAAGAAGAATTCAAAAAAGAAATTAAAGAGTTCAAAGGTGAAGTTGCCTCTCAAGGAATTACCAAAGGAACAGCAAAAATCATTCTCAGCCCTAAAGATTTTGGAAAAATGAAAAAAGGCGATATATTAGTCGCCCATATGACTACCCCTGAATTTATGCCTGTTATCAAAAAAACCAAAGCGATTATCACAGATGAAGGCGGCATTACTTGCCATGCCGCCATTGTCTCCCGCGAATTAGGCATTCCTTGTATTATCGGCACCAAAATCGCAACCAAAGTTCTAAAAGATGGAGATTTAGTTGAAGTAGATGCCCAAAATGGAATGGTGAGAATTTTTAAAAAATAAAAATAAATATAATAATCACAAATCTTTTTTAAAATCTCTATGCCAAACTTTGAATTTTTTATTTCAAGACATTCCAAAAAATTGAAAAAAGGAGAAAAAGGATTCGAGAAATATCCCGGCCTTTCTGAAGAGGGAATAGAATTAGCCAAAGAACGTGGATTAAAAGAAGTTTTAGATTTTATAGAAAAAACTGAACCAAAATCAGTGATTTTTTTAGGTGGCGCTTCTGAAATAGCAAGAACTAAATCTACTTTAAAAATTTACTCAGAGACCTTAAAAGAAATTCTTCAAAAAGAACCAGAAAAATATTTAGTAATTACTCAAAAAGAGATTGCTGATCCTAAAAAAAGTTATACTAAAATAGTAGAAGAAGTGTTAAAAGAAATTCAAGCAAATCCCAATAAAAAAGTGGTTATTGACTTTCCTTTATTTTTAAAACAATTTTCTTTAATCAAACATGGCTGGTTAAATAAAAAAGGTGAATATAGTGATTATTTTAAAAAACTTACAGAAATTTATAGCAAAGACGCAGAAAAAATGTTTGAATTATGGTTAAAAACAGAAGGAAAAATAGAAAATATAAAAGGACCTTCTCCTCAAGAAATTGCCAAAGATTATCTAGAGGGAATAAAAAGATTAAAGAAATTTCTTCAAAAATTCATCAAGGATCGTCCAATAGCAATTGGAATTGTTGGTCATAGTTGGGAATTAGATACTTTAATTACTTATTTAAGCACTGGAAAAGTAGATTTAGAAAACTTTAAAAAAGTTTGCGGAGACGAAACTATTAAAGAAACCGAATTAGGTTCTGTTTCTATTGAGGGAAACAAATTAAAACTTTCTTATCGAGGAAAAGTTTTTGAAAAATCTCTAAATTATTCTTTATAAAATAAAGCAATAATCTATGAGAAAAACAATCTCTAAAAACAAAAAATGGGAGAAAATTTGGACTAGTAAATATTCTTTTTTTAATTGTGTTATTTTTGGTG
>JAGGUH010000057.1 GCA_021158645.1 bacterium
AGGAGGAAAACATTAATGAAACTAAGCAAAACATCAAAAATTTTAAGTTTAATTCTAATAATTGGGATAATAGTTATAATTTTTGCGGTCTTTTTGAAAAGTAAGTTGCCGGCGCAAAATAACACTGTGCAAAATAACACTTTAGTTAATACCTCTAACTGGAAAGTTTATAGAAACGAAAAATACCATTTTCAAATTGAGTATCCAAAAGATCTAATAATAAAAGAAATTAATGATTCTATAATTGTATTTTATCAGCAGAATTATAATTCTTTTCAAGGTAAAAAAGTTTATGAATCTTATAGAATTCTTGTAGAAGTTAGACCTAATGAAACACTGGAAAGTTGGATAAGAAAACTTTATAAAATTAAAATAAATCCTAAACAAATATCTAATGGGCCAATTTCCACTCCAGTTGGGGAGGTGGCGGTACAAAAAATCAATATTAAGGAAGATTTAGAAGGTTATCAGATTCATTGTTGGGCCCAGGCAATAGGAGAATGTCATTATTATTTTAAACATAACGATCTTATAGTAGATATTTCTAGGTCTAAAGTAGGCTTAAATTATTATGATTGTTCAAAAGATTTAATCTTTAACCGAATGCTTTCCACTTTCAGGTTTATAAAATAGTAATAAAAATATAAAATCTTTAAAAAAGAAGGATAAGGTGATTTGTAGATTTTCTATTTATAGTTAAGTGTAAAGTCTCGCAACGTTGTTTACAGTAAAAAAGTTTTTTAAAAGAAAACATATGGTATAATTAGAGAAAATAAAGACCAAAACCATCTTTGGCCTCTAAAATCTATCATTTTAGATTTTATTTTCCTCGGTTCTAATCTAAATACTATGAAACTAGTCAAAATATTAAATTTGAATTTAATTCTTTTAGGGCTGTTATTAATCTTCGGATTATTATTTTTTATTTATAAAGAAACACCTACACATCTTTCGAAAAATTTAACCCCTGATACAAATACACCAACTTGGAAAATTTATAAAGATAGAGAATACAAATTTGCGTTAAGATATCCGCCAAACTTTACAGTGAAACAACCTTACGGAAAAGGAGATATAAGAATTATGAAAAATTTGGAAACGTATTATCTTATTACAATTTCAGAGTTGTCGGGATATATTATGGTGAAAGAAAAACCAACTCCCATATCCGTGCTTTCGCTTAAAGACCAACTTATTTTACAATTAAAGCAAAGATGCCCACATTCAAGTCCTGAAAGTGTGATATGGAAATCTATTGATATAGGAGGAGTTAGAGGATTGCAAGCATCTTATAGCGATGATGAATGTATCAAACAATACTTGCCTTGGAGTATTGTAATAAAAAACAACTTTTGTTACTCCATTCAGCTTATTAAAGGAAGTATAAACGAATACAACCAAATTTTAAGCACTTTCAAATTCATTAAAAATGAAGAAGGCGTTAATGAAAGTAAGTAGATTAAGGCAAATAAGTTTAACGATTTTGATTGTTTGCGTAATATGTAATTGCTAAACCACTTTGGCAAAACGATTTGGTAGAACGGTGGTAAAAATTAAAATCAATGCTAACTAACTTTACCAAAATTGCCATTATAATTGATTAAGACAAAGAATCATTTATTCAAGAAAAATTAACTTTAGTGATTAGATGCGAAAAAATTAATTAAAAAGAAAAAATCAAAGTACTTTAAAAAGGTCAAAGATTAAAAGAAATATTCTGGTTATCAAATAAAAGTAATTTGAGAGAATAATATCTTAAAAATCTATTCGTCTTTATTCTAAATCCTATCAATTTTAAACCAATGACAAGATAGAGAGCATAAGGTACAAATTATTTGACCTCTTATCAAAAATTATCTAAAATTCAATTAGATGAAAATAAAGGTTGAAATTCCTCAACTATTAGTCAAATAGTTGATAAAAAATTAAAAATTACTTCTAACTATTTTGCTACCGAAGTGATTAGATAATATAATTAAAAAGAAAAATGGAAGTTCAAAAACAAAAATTTTCAAAAATCAAAAAATTCTTAAAACCTACTTGGAAAAAGCAAGTTTTGTCTTTAGTAGGTTATTTTTGTTTTGGAAGTGTGACTATAAAATTTTTTTCTCTTGTTTTAAGTCCCTTAATAAAATATTTTTTGAGCCGGTTGGCAAATCAGGCATGGATTTTATTCTCTTTATTTATTTTTTTCTCATTTGCTTTATTTTATCTTCTTTCTTGCTTGATATCTTGGAAGTTTTTTAAGAAAGATAGAATTAGAAAAATTAGGATATGGGAAATAACAATGTTTATTGGAATAATTTTAGGTTGTAGTCCATTAGGATTTTGGGCTGAGCCTTTTATTTATCCTATTTATCCTTTATTAAAATTTCTATTCCCGGATTTTCTTATTTTACAAGCAGAAGGAGGGTTGTGGTGGAGAGTTGAAATTGGTGGAGTAATTTTAGGAGCAGTGATTGGGATTTTAGTTGGAGTAATTGCAAGTTTAATAATTTTTATTTACAACAAATTAAAAAAATGAATAAAAAAATTTTAATTGGAATTTTATTTGGGATTTTGGTTGCTGGAGTTGTTTTAATCGGCGGATTTTTATATTTTCATTTATTTTTCAATTGTGTTGGAGAGATGCAAGAAATAAAACCGGGACAACATTGTTGTTTTGGCCTTAAGGCTCA
>JAGGUH010000090.1 GCA_021158645.1 bacterium
CCTATTTCCTCCTCCTCCCAGAGGGAGGGGGAGGATTAAGGTGGGGGAGGGATATTCTTTTTGAATTTTGAATTGTCATTTTGAATTTTGAATTTTGCATTTTGATTTTTTTTGACATTTGGCATTAAAAGTTTAGATTTGACATTTAAGATGTGAATTTGAGATTTGACATTTGACATTTGAGATTTATTTAATTTTGAATTTTGAATTTAATTATGTTAGTTATTTCAGGTATTCAACCGACAGGAAAAATTCATATTGGAAATTATTTTGGTGCTATTAAACATTGGGTTAAACTTCAAGAAAAATATAAGTGTTTCTTTTTTATTGCCGATTTACATGCGATGACCGAGTCCTATGAACCAAAGAAACTTCAAAAAAATATCTATGAAACTTTGGCAAGTTTAATTGCTTTAGGAATTTCAGAAAAAAAATCTGTTATCTTTTTACAATCTCAAGTGCCTTTTCATTGTGAACTTTTTTGGATTTTAAATTGTGTTTGTCCTTGTGGTGATCTTTTTAGAATGACTCAATTCAAAGAAAAGTCAAAACAATTTAAAGACAATATTAATGCCGGGCTTTTAAATTATCCAATTCTAATGGCTTCTGATATTTTGCTTTATAATGCCGAATTTGTGCCAGTTGGTAAAGATCAACTCCAACATTTAGAAATCACTCGAGAAATTGCGCGCCGTTTCAATAAAAGATTTAAAAAAACTTTTAAAGAACCAAAACCGCTTTTAAATCCATTAGGAGAAAAAATTTATTCTTTAATCAATCCTTCTAAAAAAATGTCAAAATCTTCTCCTGAAGGTTGTCTTTTTGTTTTTGATTCAAGAAAAGACATAAAGAAAAAAATCTTATCAAGCATTACTGATTCTGGAAAAGAAATTGAATTTTCTCCAAAAGCAAAACCAGGAATTTCCAACTTGATAAAAATTTATTCTTTGGTTGAAGAAAAGCCAATCGAAGAAATTGAAAAAGAGTTTTTAGGAAAAGGATATTTTGAGTTTAAAAATAAAGTTGCTTTGAGTTTAATTGATTATTTTGCTCAAAAAAGAAAAAAATATTTAAAGTTAGTTAAAAAGAAGTCATATCTTAAAAAAATTTTAAATAAAGGGTCTCAAAAAGCCAGCCAGATTGCAAAAAGAAATTTGGTTAAGATAAAAAAATCCTGTGGTTTGTTGTAGTAAGTTATTGAATTATTATTTTTTTATTTTATAATAAACTTATATTAAGTTATGTATTTTTTCTATGCACTTTGTTGCTTCTTTTCTTTTTCATATTTTAGGAAATAGTTTAGGGATTTTATTATGCAGTCATTTAGTGGAAGGATTTGAATTTTCAGGAACTTTATTGAATTTAATAGAGATTGCTTTCTTTTTGACAATTTTTAATGCTATTTTTAAGCCAATTATCAAGTTTATTTTCTGGCCCTTGATTATTTTAACATTAGGATTAGGATTAATTTTAATTAATGCTTTCGGACTATGGTTGAGCACCTTGTTATTTAAAGGTTTGGCAATCGAAGGATTTTTACCTCTTATTCTTTCTACTTTAATAATTTGGGCAATTAATTTTTTCTTAATTGTTTTAGCAAAATTAATTAAATAATTATGGTTTTAGTTCATCAAATAAAATCAATCCATAGGAAAAAGAGAAAAAGAAGAGTTGGCCGAGGTGGGAAAAGGGGCACCTATTCTGGAAGAGGAATTAAAGGACAGAAAGCCCGTGCTGGAGCGAAAGTTAAATCTGCTTTGAAAGAAATGATTTTAAAATTTCCAAAATTAAGAGGTCATAAATTTAACCCAATCAAAGAAAAACCAGAAATTGTAAATTTGAAAAAAATAGAGGAAAAATTTCAAGAAGGAGAAATTGTTTCTCCGAAAACTTTGTTTAAAAAAGGATTATTAAAAGGAGAAGGTAAAAAACCGCCAAAAAAAGTAAAAATTTTAGGCAATGGAGATTTAACAAAAAAGATAATTTTTAAAAATTGTTTAGTTTCGAAGAGCGTGAAAGAAAAAATTATTAAAGTTGGAGGAAAATTAGAATAGGTTATGGAAACGGTAATTAAATTTTTTAAATATAAAGATTTAAGAAATCGAGCCATTTATGTTTTGGCTCTTTTAGTGGTGTTTAGAATTTTGGCTTCAACACCAATTCCCGGAGTTGATTTGGAAAAAATTCATAGATTTTTTGCCTCCAATCAATTTTTAGGTCTTTTAAATCTTTTTTCAGGAGGGGCGATGAGAAATTTTTCATTAGCAATGCTTGGAGTTGGTCCTTATATTACCGCAATTATTATTATGCAACTTTTGACTTTAATTTTTCCTCGTTTAAAAGAAATGTATTATGAAGAAGGAGAGATGGGTCGGGCAAAATTTAATCGCTATTCTCGATATTTAACTGTTCCTTTAGCCGCAATTCAAGGTTTTGGATTTTTGAATTTTTTAAGAGTTCAAGGGATTTATCAACCAGAAAGTTGGTTTATGATAATTGAAGATGTAGTTTTAGTAGTTGCAGGAAGTCTTTTTTTGATGTGGATAGGGGAATTGATAACTACAAAAAATCTTGGTAATGGTATTTCGATTATTATTTTTGCGGGAATTGTGGCTGGTTGGCCTCAAACAATTAGAGCTACTATTTTGGGATATTCAGCCGAAAAACTTTCTACTTATTTTGCGTTTTTTGTTATGGCAATTTTGGTCGTAGCCGGAATTGTAATTGTTAACGAAGCCGAAAGGAGAATTCCAGTTACTTATGCTAAAAGAGTTAGGGGAATGAAGATGTATGGCGGTTTTTCTACTTATTTACCAGTAAAAGTTAATCAAGCCGGAGTAATTCCAATTATTTTTGCTTTAGCCGTGGTTTTATTTCCTCAATTTTTGGCTCAATTTTTGAGTGGTGCTGAAAATATTGTGGCTCAAAAAATTTCAGAAATTTGTATTGCTTTTTTAAGGAATAATTGGCTTTATGGAGCGTTTTATTTTCTTTTAGTTTTTGTTTTTACTTATTTTTATACTGCGGTTACCTTTGATCCAAAGGAAATTTCTCAAAATCTTCAACGATGGGGCGGGTTTATTCCTGGTATTAGACCTGGACCTCAAACGGCTCAGTTTTTAAGGAAAGTTATTTATCGAATTACATTTGTTGGAGCATTATTTTTAGGAGCAGTGGCAATTTTACCTTTAATTACTCGTAGTTTTACCGGAAGTGCGGCTTTATCAATTGGAGGTACTTCTATTTTGATTGTTGTTGCGGTTGTGATTGAAATTATTAATCAAATTAAAGCCGAACTTGCAATGAGAGAATACTAAATTAAAAATAATAAAAACTAATTTTTAAATTGCAAAAAGTTTTTGAATTTCAAAATATGAATCCTGAATTTTGAAATTATAAATTATATGAAAGCACTACTCTAAAATTTTAAACTCTTTAATTTAAAATCTCTTAAATTTCTATAAAATTTTAGTTTTCTAAATTTTTCACTTAACTGCTATATAGCAGTTAAATTGGATTTTATTTGAAGTGAATTGTTTATAATTTTTTATTGATTTCAAGAAATCTTTGAATATAACTTTCTTATAAGAAAATTAGAAAGTTGTTAAATTAATGAAACGAATAGAAATTTATTGTTTTATTTGTACTATCTAAACTACTTTGGCAACAAAAACAATTAGGCAGTTGCAATAACATAATAAAATTAAGATAAAGATATGGAAAAATTAAGTTGTTTTTTTAAAAAATTAGATGAAAACAAGGTACAATGCTTAGTTTGTTCTCATTATTGTTTGTTAAAAGAAGGAGAAAAAGGAAAGTGCGGAGTGAGAGTAAACAAAAGAGGAAATCTTTATTTTTTGCTTTATGGAAAATCTATTGCCGCTAACATTGATCCAATTGAAAAAAAGCCCTTTTATCATTTTTTGCCAGGAAGTTTTTCTTTTTCTTTTGCTACAACTGGATGTAATTTTAGTTGCCTTAATTGTCAAAATTGGGAAATCTCTCAAGGACCAAAGAATAAAAATTTAAAAGAAGAAGAAATTAAAGAAATGGGGTTTGATTTGATGCCCCAAGAAATTGTAAAAAAAGCGAAAGAAAATAATTGCCAAAGCATTTCTTACACTTATACTGAACCAACAATTTTTTTAGAATATGCAATTGATACTATGAAATTGGCGAAAAAGGAAGGGTTAAAAAACGATTGGGTTTCTAATGGTTTTATGAGTTCTAAAACTATTGATTTGATTTCTCCTTATCTTGATGCTATAAATATTGATCTTAAGTTTTTTGATGATAATTCTTATCAGAAAATTGCTGGTGGCAGGTTGAAACCGGTTTTAGATTCAATTAGAGAATTTAAAAAAAGAAAAGTTTGGATTGAATTAACAACTTTAATTATTCCTGGTTATAGTGATCGTGAAGAAATGATAAAAAAAATGGCTCGTTTTATCAAAAATGAAGTCGGAAAAGAAACCCCTTGGCATCTTTCTGCTTTTTCTGGCGCTATTTCTTGGAAGATGAAAAATGTTCCTGATACTTCTCAGGAAACTATTAAAAAATTTTGCGAAATTGCAAAAAGAGAAGGAATTTTTTATGTTTATTCTGGAAATATTTTTAACTCTAAATTTGAAAATACTTATTGTCCAAAATGTAATGAACTTGTGATAAAAAGAGATGGTTATTTTATTGAAAGAAAAGATCTGGATGGAAAATGTCCTAAATGTGGATATAAGTTAGAGTTGGTTTTATAAAAAAATTCTATTTGCGTGCTTTAAAAAAGTAATAAAGCAAAAAGATAAAATTTTTTTGTTTATGAGGCAAATTATTTTTTTTATAGGTTTAATTTTATTTTTTTTAATTGTTTTTGGCTGGTTTTTTTTCTTTTCTGGTTTTTTTAAAATAAAAGAGGTGCAGATTATTCCCCAAGGAATTATTGATGAAAACTTGATTTTAGAAAAAATCAATCAGAAAAAACTTTGTGGAATAATTTCATTAAATAACATCCTTTTGATTAAAGAAAAATATCTTAAAATTTTACTTCCAGAAATTGAGGAAATAAAATTTAAGAAAAATTTTAAAGATAGGATTTTAAAGGTTTATTTAAAGAAAAGAAAAGAAGTTTTAGTTTGGTGTCAAAAAGATTTAAAATGCTTTTCGGTCGATAAAAATGGAATTGCTTTTAAGGAATCTTCTTTTATTAAAGGACTTAATTTGATTTATGTTTTTGATGATTTTAAAAGAAAAATTTCACTTTCAAAACAAGTTGCTTCGCCTCAAACTATAAAAGCGATTAAAAAAATTTACCAAGATTTTAAAGATAAAGTTCCAATTGATTATTTTATTTATCCAAAAGAAGAACTTTACGAAATTCATCTAAAAACAAAAAAAGGAATTTTTTACTTTTTTAATCTAAAAGAAAATATTTTAAACCAAATTGAAGTTTTAAAAAATTTAATAAACGATCAAAAAATAAAAGTAAAACATTATTTTGATTTAAGATCTTTGCCAAGATTTTACTACAAATAGAAAAAGTTTAATTATTCTTTTAAAAAAATCAGTTTTCCGCCAAATTTGGTAATAAATTTTTTTTAAAAATTTCAATCTATATCTATCTAAATTTTAAATTTTCACAAAATTAGAATTTTTTAAAAAAATTTTTAAAAAAATATCTTTTAGAATTCAAAAATTTAAGGAAAATTCTATTATTTTGATATTTTGAGAGTTTTTAAAAGAAATTTGACTAAATTTTAAAAAAAATTACTACCATTTTTGGCAAAGAGCCTAGTTGTACTTGGCAAGTTATTAAAAATATATTAGTATTAATCAATCTTTATTCCAAATTTAGGAAAGTTAAAAAACTTTCCTTTCTACTAAAGAATTCAAATAGAGAATTCAAAGAAATTTTGAATTCTCTAATAGGGGCATAGTTGCTTAAAAAATTTATAAGAGGTAAAGGAGGAGAAAAGCAAGAAATTGTTGCGAAGTAACTGCAACTAATGAAGAGAGGATAATAATTAAATCTACTCTTATTAAAATGAAGCAAAAACTGGAAAGTAGATTTTTTGCAATTCCATTTAGCGCGGCAATTGAAGAAGAGGAGTTATTATTCTTGTTTGTAGCAGATCACTGTACTATTCCAATTCCTGAATACTTTTAGAAAAGAAAAATACTTAAAAATTTCTGGAAGAACTACTATTTCTTTCTAAAACCAAAATTGAAAAAGAAAAAATTTTTTAAACTATTTATTTGATATTAATTTCTATTTCTAAAAACAACTTTTTAGCAATTGTCTTTTTTAATTTTTCAAACTAAAAACTCAAAAAAGTAAAAGAAACCTACCAAAAAATATTCCAACATTCTTAAGAATGTTGGAATATTAATAAGAGATTTTTTATGGTAATTTTTTTCAGGAATTTTTGTTTTTCTAAAAAGTGTTATTATATTA
>JAGGUH010000010.1 GCA_021158645.1 bacterium
ACCTTTTGCAAAATAATTAAAATTGAAGACATTTTTCGCCTAATTTTGTAGAGTTTTAAGTATTATCCATATTGTAATCTTTGTAGCATTCGAAAGTTTACAATATTAGCCACAAATCTAAAAATTAAATTGTAATTTTTTAAGGAATGACGATAAATTTGAGAAAGAACTTGATATTTTTTAAGATAAGATAAGGTATGTTCTACTTTCACTCTGATTTTTCTTTGTTTATGATTTTGGATTTTTTCAGAATGAGTAAGTTTTTGATGATTTTTAGTTCTTTTGTGAGGAATAATTGAATTTAAATTAGGAAAATCCTTTTGGATTCCTTGATAACCGCTATCTAAATAAAGTTTGGTTTGTTTGAGAATGATCTTTGATAAAAAAGATTCTTTAAAAAGATGATAATCATGCTTTTTTCCTGGAAAAGATTGAGAAATGTGAATAATGAATCCTTTTTTATTGGTAGTAATTTGAGTTTTAATTGTAAAAGATTTCTTTCTGCCAGAATGATATTTCTTTCTTTTTGTTTTTTTCTTGGTCTGGGGATTTTTTGCTTCCTGGCATCAGTTAAAATCTCATCTAAATCAGGAATGATTTCTTTTAGTTCTTCAATGGTAGTAATTTTCTTACCTTTTCGTCTTTTTAGTAAGATAAACTTTGATTGAAGAAGGAGAATTATTTCTTGGATAGTTCGGCAAACAGTGCTTTCATCAACTCCAAAAAAATATTCTAAAATAAGATAAGAAGGATAAAGTTTTGCCCAAACTAAAGCAAGAAGTAATTGATCTTCTAAAGTGGATAAGATCTTTTTTCGACCACCACCAATTTTTCTTATTCTATTAGGATTATTCTTGTTTAATCGTTTAACTCTTTGATTAAGCCAATCAGAATGAATTTCTAAAACCAATTTTATCAAATTCTTTAACTTTAAGACCAGTAAAATTTAAAAAATGCTTTGGATGTTATTTAAGGGTTTTATATCTCATCACAATATTCTTATTTTATTAAAATTTTTAGTAAATGTAGTTATTTTGCAGGAGGTCTATAATAAATTTTTAAGGTCGAAATCTCTCAATTGAAACTCCAAAGAGTTGAGAGAGAATTGAGAATCACTTCTAATTATTTTGTTGTCAAAATGGTTAGAAGATAAACGCAAATTAAAATTATGAGTCAAAAGAAGGTTATATCACTTATAATAATTTTCGCCGTTGTTTTAGTATTAATATTGGGTGGAATTTGGTATTGGCAAAGCCAGGAACAAAGTCAGGAAGGTAAAGTAAATCTTCCGAAAGAAAAACTGCCTGAAAAATTAGACACTTCAACTTGGTTGCCATATGTTGTTGGTTATATTCAATTTCGCTATCCAGCTGACTGGAAAATAGAAGAACGTGAAGTAACTCTTGGAGGCATTAAACAGAAAAATCATTTTGGATTTATCACTCAAAACGCTTTGGCCCAAATACCAGAAATTACCACTGAGATTATTCTATCTCCTCCTACCAAACAGTCAGAAAAGGACGTCATAAAAATCGGCGGCAAAGTGAAAAATTGTAGGGAACTGAAAGGAAGTTATAAATGTGTAGAAAGAATAGGTGTTCCTATTTATACTGCAAGCAAGTTAAATACAGTAATGCAAACTTTTAATAACTTGGTAGAGACATTTGATACTTATTTTGAAGTTGCCGATCTTGATACGGGAATGGCTATTGATCGGGTAAGGATAGCAGTAAAATATGTTCCTGTTATGACAGCAGAGGAGTTTAGAACTGGTACATACAAATATTGTTTTGAGTGTATTACCAAAGAGAGGGATGCAATAAGAAGGTGCTCTGATAAATGCGGTGTTGGAGAGGAGAAAATCTTTACTGACAAGCACGAATTTAGAAGATATCTTAAAACCGGTCCTTTGGGTACATACATTTATACTGTGGAGTCAGAAGGATATGCAATAATGTCAAGCTATATTATTAAATCAGGAAAATTGCACAAATTCGGAAATATTATGATGATGCCACCATTGAGTCCGGCGCCGGAATTGCACGAAGAATATATCCGTTCATTGCTAAAACCTAGAACCGTTTTGGTTGTTGGCTTCGTTGTGGATAATGTTTTCCGCAAACCACTTGGAGAGGTTACGGTTAGTATTCCGAAATTAAATCTTACCACAAAAACAAATGCACGCGGCTTCTATTTCTTTAATATTCCTGAATATTCTGGCAGAATTGACTCGTGCGAAAAGATGATTGAAACTGCTCTAATGTTTAGATATTCGAAAAATGGCTTTAAAATTTATGAACATGGCCAACTTTATCCTGTGGCTTTACAAGGACCTGATGTAAAAAAGCCATTCTATTTAAAATTGAATGCGGCGATGTTTTATGGAACAGGCAAGATAGTTCATGAGTATATACTTCCTGGGGCATGCCAAGGTAGAAGATAAGTTAAACATATTTCTCTCAACACCGCGAGCATTCCTTTTAGGTGCGGAAGGTGAAAGAAGATTAGGAGAATTTTTGTGTTTTAAATTTCCAGAGATTTTATTTCTTTAGTTGACAGATTAAACTTAGCAAAATATTCGTGATGTAAGAGTAAATTTGGTAAAAATATAAACAAAGCCCTCTTGATGAAGTTTCTTGGTCGAATTAAACTGGGTTGTCCTGGTATTAGCATTAACATTGCCTTGACGAATTCAAACTATAAAAACTATGGAAACAGAAAAACAATTTTTTTCTAATTCTCAAAAATCTAAATTATTTAGGAATGTTATAATTATCTTAATTGGTATTATTATTTTATCTGGCGTTGCTATTGGTATTTTTTATTGGCAGAAAAAAGAGGCCAAAACTTTATCTCATTTAACTCCAACAACTCAAACCAAAATTCCTGCTGAACCTTCCATTACCGTTCTTTATCCTAATGGTGGAGAAAAGTGGACATTGGGACAAAATTGTAAAGTTAGATGGAAAAGTGCAGGAGTAGAAAAAGTGAATGTTTTATTAATAGATCATAGGGCTTCTGAAATAAGAAGCAGTATGGCTTATTATAAAGGTTGTTATCTCAATTATTCTCCTATTGATGCAGAAAAGGGAGAATTTGTGATAGGCAATTTATTTATGACAAGATGCAAAACAGGAACAGGTTCTTGGGTAAAAGAAAAAATTGCTCCAGGAGATAAATATGCAATTCAGATTGAAAATGCAAATGATAGGTCTTTGTATGATTCCAGTGATAGTTATTTTAGTATTGTTTCAAACGCTACTTGGAAGACATACCAAGAGAAACCTTTTGAGAAATTGCAACCTCATAAACCTTGGGGGTTTGAATTTAAATATCCTAAAGAGTTTATTTTGTATAAAGGCGATTATCCTGATTTTCCTGTTGGTAGTTTTCTAAAAAGTCATCATAGTGGAGCAGGGTTATGGTCAGTTAGCCCTAATGTATCAGTAGCACTTTCTAAAACTGCTTATTCTGGAACCAATCTTAAAGGTGCCTGGATTACGGTATCTTATGATCCAGATATTGCCAACTTATCAGATTGTCAGA
>JAGGUH010000055.1 GCA_021158645.1 bacterium
GTTTTACGCTTTACGCTGTATCTTTGCGCTTTACACTTTACGCTTTGCGCTTAAATTTGTAATTTATTGTTTTGGCATTTAGATTTTGGATTTGATTTGACATTTGGATTTTGACATTTGGCATTAAAAGTTTAGATTTAAAATTTAAGATTGAAATTTTTGGATATTGAAAATTGATAATTGAAAATTTCTTTGAATTGTATTGTATTATTTCTTTTTCTTCTTTGTTTTCTCTTTGATTTTAATTACCTGTCTTCCTTTATAGTATCCGCAAAAAGGACAAACTCGATGAGGTAAAATTAATCTTTTGCAATGAGGGCATAAAACTAAAATTGTTTTTTTCAATTTTTGTTGCGAGCGTCTCATTCTTACTTTTGATCTTGTTTTATGTCTTTTTGGTACTCCACCCATAATAAATTATTTTAGAATTTCTTGGACTATTGTTTCTCCAAATTGATGAGCCGCTTTTGGTCCGTTTCCGGTAATAATTTTTCCGTCGACAACTACTGGTTGATCTAAATAAATAGCGCCGTTTTTTTCTAATTCTTTTATTGGACTTTTATCTAAAATCGATGACCAAACTGTTGCTTTTTTTCCATTCAAAACCCCACTTTTTGCTAAAATTACTGGCGAAATGCAAATTGCGGCTAAAATTTTATTTTTAGAAATTGTTTCTTTAGCAATTCTATAAGAATCTGAATTATCTAAATTTTCTAAAGCCCCTGAACCACCAATAAAAACAACGCCATCATAGTCATCTATATTTAATTCTTTGATTGTTTTTTTGATTTCAACCTTTGTGCCACCAACTCCTTTGGCAATTCCAATAGAATTACTTACAACTTCAATTTCTATGCCACCTTTTTTTAGTTCTTCTTTTGTGCCAAGATATTCTTCATCTTTAAAATTATTAAAAGCGATTATCATTACAACTCTTTTTTTGTTTTGAGAAGAATTATAAGGGGATTCAGTCATATTGCTTTTTTCTTTTTTCTCAACATTTTTATTGGTTTCTGTTTTAGAATGTAAAAAGAATCCTAAAGTTATTATTATTAAAAAAAGAACTAACAATGGCAAACTTTTTCCCATAGAGATTTTATCTTATCAAATAAAAACAAAAAAGTCAAAAATTTTAATTGGACAAGAATTTTAATTTAAATAGGTTGGTTTTTTAATTTTATAAAAAATTCCAATTGGGATTTTTTTATCATTTTCATTATAATTCCACTCTTCAATTTTTTTTAATGCTTTTTCTTTTGAATCTAAATCAGTTTCCTTTATTTCGTAAACTCTTTTATTGTAAAATTCTGTGGTATCAAAAAACGAAACGCAGGGTTGTAAAATTTCAATAAAAGAAAATCCTTGATGTTTGATTCCTTTTATAATTAAATTTTTCAAATGTTCTGTTTTAAAGGAATATCCTCGAGCAATAAAAGTTGCATTTGATGCTAACATTAATTTTAAAGGATTAAAAGGATTTTCAGTGCTTCCTTCTGGTGTTGATTTCCCCTTAAATCCTTTTGGAGAAGTTGCCGTAAATTGGCTTGTTGTTAAAGCAAAATTTCTATTGTCATAAACTAAAATAGTAATATCAATATTTCTTTTTGCTGAATGAATTAAATGAGAAATACCCTCGTTGTAAGCCCCACCATCACCAATAGAGACAATAACTTTTAGTTTAGGATTTCCAAGTTTAATTCCTTCTCCGGAAGCAATGGCTCTTCCATGCAAAGCCGAAAAACTATTTAAATTTAAATAATCAATAATTTTTGAACCGCAGCCGATATCGCCAACAATAACAAAATTTTCTTTTGGGATACCTTTTTTAATCAAAAAAGAAACTGCTTCTTTTAAAGCGGTAAAAATTCCAAAATTCCCACACCCTGGACACCAGGTATTTTTAGCATAAGTAGAAAGTTCCATAATTTTTGATGATTTTCAATTTAAAATTATAAAATTTTTGACTTTTGAAATCTAAAATTTATCTATCACAAGAAGATTTAAAATTAAATTACTAAATTTCTATTGCCTTCTTTAGAAATTTTTTCAATTATTTCTTCGCTTGTAAAAGGTCTGCCATTGTATTTTAAAATTTTTTTATCAATTTTTATTTTCCAGCAATTTAAAATTTTTCCCAATTGTCCTAAACCATTTGTTTCAACTAAAATCAATTCTTTAACTCCTTTTAGAACTTTTTTAATTTGTTTTTCTGGAAATGGTTCTAAAACGACCACCTGAATCATTTTTATTTTTAATTTCTCAGCCGCTTCCTTTGCTGGACCTTTTGTTGAACCCCAACAAATAATTGCTTTTTTTGACTTTTTTTCGCCAAAGATATTAATGGCTGGCAAATTCTCGACTTCTTTTTTCATTTCTTCAAATTTTCTCAATCTTTTTTCTTGCATTTCTTCGACTTTTTTACTTTCTTCAACTGTAATTCCGAATTCATTATGTTCATAACTATTTGATTTTACAATGGCTTTTTTATCTCCTGGAAACGCCAAAGGAGAAATTCCATTTTTAGTGATTTTATATCTTAAATATCCTGATTTTTTTCTCCAAAGTAAAGGTTCTTCTTTTTTAATTTTATTTAAAATTTTTTCATTAAAACTAAAAGTGCTTTCAGAAATTTCCTTGTCAACCAATAAAATTGTTGGAGTTTGAAACTTCCAAGCAAGATTTAGGGCTTTTCCAGCCCAATAAGCCGATTCTTCAGCATCTGAAGGAGCAATAACAAATTTTATTATATCTCCATGCCCGGCACCTAAAGCAAAAAATAAATCTCCCTGACCTTGATAGGTCGGCACTCCACTACCTGGAGACATTCTTTGGCTTTCAACAATAACAACTGGTGTTTCGCTTTGGCAAGCCGCGCTTAATCCTTCGGTCATCAAAGCAAATCCTCCTCCTGATGTTCCAATCATAGTTCGAGCACCAGCATAGGAAGCGCCCAAAGCAGCATTGATAATTCCGACTTCATTTTCCAGTTGAAAAACTTTTATTTTAAATTTTTCTTTGTTTTTTGCTAAAAAGTGAAGGATGCCAGTTGAGGGAGTCATTGGATAAGCAAGATAAAGATCCAAGCCGCCTTTTAAAGCGCCCAAAGCAATTGCCTGATTTCCAGTTAAAAGCGAAATTGATTTGTTTTTTATTTTTTTGATTTTTAATAATTTTTTGCCAGTCCCAAAAGCGATTTTAGCAACTTTTATATTTAAATCTTTTGATTTTTTAAATTTTTCTTTAATAATTTTTTCAA
>JAGGUH010000084.1 GCA_021158645.1 bacterium
ACATTATGGTGATTGGGAAAGAGTTGATGTTTATGTAGATAAAAACACTAAAAAATCAATAAAAATAATTGGCTTTGCTCATAATGGATCTAAAACAAAAATAATTTTGGCAAACAATGAATTAGATAGTCCTAAAACAAATCATCAAAGAATTTTGGTAGAAAAAGGAAGCCACGCAAATTGTCCTGATGGGAATAATAACGGGATGCCAGATAAATTTTTCGATACTTCTAATAAAAATAGTTATTTAACCACTTGGGGACTTTCTTATTCTGATTGGTCTCTTCAAGACAAACTTTATGGTTCAAAAATTAAATGGAACGATAAAAGATATAAACTGATTTCAATAAATGATTTGAAAAAAGAATATTCCAAAAAATACTCTTTGCAAAAAAGAGTAATAAACAAAGCAGAAAATTTAGGAATTGATTTGTTAAAAATTTTTAAAGTCAATAAAACACACTTCTTTCAGGAAAAGCATATTTATATTGCTAAAGAACTTGCTGGCTCACCACCTTCCAATCCTTGGCAGAGAAAGGAATATTATCATCCTGAAATTGCTCAACCAATAAAAAATCCGGCAAAAAAAGCAGTAAAAGTTTTTTCTCAAAGGACTAAAAATTTTGCTTTTAAAACAAAAAATTTTATCCAGAAAGCAATTGCTAAAACAAAAATTAAATTAAAAGAAGCAGGAACCAAAATAAAAGGAATTATTTTTTTAACCGGCAAAGAAGAAACCTTTTTGGGTGCGAAAATTAAAAAAAATAAGGAAATTTTAAAACCATCTTTTCAGCAATTCAAAAAACAAACAAAAATTGAGTCGCAAATCCAGCAAGGTATTGAAGTGAATTTAGAAAAAAACCAAGAGAAGAAGAACAAAACAAAAAAGAATAAAACAAAAGAGATAAAAAAAGAAAAACAAAAAAAAGACAAAGAAAAAATAAAAGAGAAAATAAAAGAAAAAATAAAAGATAAGAAAACAAACAAAAAAGGCAAAGAAAAAGAAACCAAGAAGAAAAAGAAAGAAAAGAAAGAAAAGGAAAAAAAGAAAATAAACAAAAGAGAAATTAAATGGTGCTCTTTGGAAAATCAAACTTTTCCTCTTTCAAGTAAAAAAGAAGTAATTTTTAACGAAATTGCTTGGATGGGTACAAAAGATTCTTCTTCTAATGAATGGATTGAATTAAAAAATTTAACTGGTGATAAAATAGATTTAACCGGCTGGCAGATTCAAAATAAAAATCAAAAACTAAAAATAATTTTTCCTAAAATCAAAATCGCACCTTACGGGCTTCTTCTTTTAGAAAGAACTGACGATAATTCAGTTCCCAATATAAAAAGCGATTTAATCTATAAAGGAGTTATTAAAAATTCGAATGAAACTCTGTTTTTGTTTGATAAAAATTGCAATTTAAAAGATAAAGTTAAGGCAAATCCTTCTTGGCTTGCTGGAGATAATTTATCTAAAAGAACAATGGAAAGAAAAAAAGATTTAACTTGGCAGACAAGTAAAAACATTGAAGGAACTCCAAAAAAAGAAAATAGTTCTGGATATATAAAAATAAACCATCTTGCTAAAAGCACTCATACTAACCAAAACAATTCAAAAACCTATCCTAAAATTTTAATTTCAGAAGTATATCTTGGATCAAAAAATAATTCTAAAGATGAATTTGTAGAACTTTACAATCCAAACAACGAAGAGATTGATCTTACTAATTGGTATCTTCAAAGAAAAACAAAAAATGCAAAAAATTTTTCAAGTTATATTTCCTCAAAATTATTTTCTGGCAAAAAAATTTCAAAGAATGGATATTTTTTAATTGTTAGAGAAAATTCTTCTTTTAAGAATTTATCTGATGTCATTACAAAAAATCCTTTAACTTCAAATAACGCTTTGGTTTTAAAAAATCCTAACAGAGAAATTGTTGATGAAATTAACTGGAAAGAAATTCCTTTGAATAAAAGTTACGGAAGAAAATGGAAAGGCAATACCTACAAAGATACTAATAATTGCGAACTTGATCTTGAAATTCAAAAACCGACTCCAAAGAAAAGAAATTTAAAAGAAAATTCTTTTCCTTCTGGTATCTCGTCTTCTGCTGGTGGCTCAACAATTCTTGCGGTTGGCGGCGGTCATCAAAGCCAGAAAGAGTCAATTCAAAAAAACCAAAATTCTCAAGTTGATTTTTGTGAAATTCCTTCTAATTTGGAACCAAGTTATCAAATGATTTTTTCAGAAATTGCCTGGGCTGGCAATCAGGATAATCCTTACGATGAATGGATTGAACTAAAAAATAATTCTGATAAAGAATTAAATTTAACAGGTTTCCAAATTCTTGGCAGAAAAATTGATAGCCAGAAATTATCTTTGAAAATAATTTTAACTGGAAAAACTTTAGGAAATACTACTTCGACCAAGTTTTATCTTTTAGAAAAAAATAATTCTTCGCCTTTTCTCAAAGATATCGCTGATCAAATTTATACTGGGGCTAATTTGAAAAACGACGAGCCAAATTTTGAACTTTATCTTTTTGATAATCACTGCCAACTTTTGGACTATCTTCAGGCAACTTCAAGTTGGCCAGCTGGCAACAACCAAGAATATCGAACAATGGAAAGGAATTTAGATTACCAAACCGGCTGGCACACTTTCAGCGGAGAACCAAGACAAATTGGTCAGGTTCTTATTTATGGCACTCCCAAAGAAGAAAATTCAACAATTACAAAAACTTCTCAATTAAGTCAAGAGGATAAAACAAATCAGGAAGAAGAAATAAATCAGGAAGAAGACAAAGAAGATAAAAAAGATAAAAAAGACAAAGAAGACAAGGAAGACAAAACAAACCAAAAGGAAGACAATAAAACGACTCAACAAGATAACGATGAATATTCTCACATTCTTAAGAATATGAGAATATTAAACTCTTTGAAAATTTCTGAAGTTTTAGTTAAAAACACCTCTACTTCAAACAATAATTTTCAATTTATTGAACTTTATAATTCCACTTCAACAGCAATTGATTTAAAAGAAGTTTCTCTTCAATATCTCGGCTCTCGGGGAAAGAAAATTAAAAGAATTTCCAGAAAAAATTTAGGTACAATTCCCGGCTATGGCTTTTATTTAATTGCTTCAACTTCAACTATTTTTGGTAAAAAAGCAGATTCAACTTTTCTTTCAAAAAAGAGATTAAGTACTCAATCAACTGGTGGCACAATTTTTTTGGTCGCCACTACTACCGATCTTGATTTTTCAACTAATTCTCCTTTTGTTCTTGATAAACTGGCTTATGGTAATGGCAATATCTATCCCGAAGGAAAAGCGATTTCTTCCATTCAGAAAGGTATTTCTTGGGAAAGAAAAGCATATTCAACTTCAACCCAAGAGAATTATTCTGACTGGCAATTTGCCGGTAATGGTTATGATTCGAATAATAATTTAACTGACTTTATTTTCCAAAATAAAATAAATCCTCAAAATTCAACAGATTTACCAGAACCAGAAGAAAAAGAAACAGAAGAAAAAATCTCTCAAGATTCAGAAGATTACTTTTTGCCCCCACCAGAAGAAATCAAATATGATTTTTCTATTTCAGATAAAATTGAATCAGGCATTCTTTTTCCATTCTTAACTCTAAATCTTTCTTGGAAAATCCCCAAAAACTTTCCATTTGAAGATCCAATTACCGAAATTTATTATTTTTCAACTTCAACTGACTTAGAACTTTCTTCATCAACTTTATTTGACTTCTCTAAAAACAACCTTTCAACTACTACCGCTACCTCTACTTCAATTAAAACAAAATCATTTAATCAATATCTTTACTTTGGCTTAAAGTTAAAAACTAAAACTTGCCAAAAATCTTCTCAAATTATTTGGCAAAAAGTTCTTGTTCCAAGTTTCATTAAAAATGCTTATTTTTACAAATCAAAACTTCGCACCTCTCAAACTCCGAATTATTTTCTTGAACTTGAATTTGAAAACAAAGATTGGATTGATAATTCCGGCGAATACCAAAACTTAATTTTAATTAACCTTAACCAACCTCCACAAACCGAAAACCCTTTTGATTTAAAAAGTATCTTCTCGAATCATCTTGCCGAATCTGATTGTTTTATGGGTATTTTTTTAAAAAAAGCCGATTCTTCAAGGATTATCGTTAAAGGTATAAAATATCCTCAAGAACGCCACTGGCAGTTTGATGAATCAAATTTGCCTCAACCAGATGAAAATGATTTAACTTTAAGGATTCCTTTTGATTTTAATCAAACTTTTTCAAGTTCAACTTATATTACATTTTCTTTTTATCAAAGAGGTCCCTGGAATTTTCATCTTTTTGGCTTTGATGCTAAAAAATATTTCTTTGGCAAAATGCCTCAATTTTTCTCGCCAAGCCAGCCAAAAATTTCTCTTTCTTTAGATAAAGAATTGCCTTCTTTGGTTAAAATTTTAACTACTCCTTCGGTTGATTATGATTCTTTAGATGAAAATCTTTTTTACCAATTCAATTTAACTGATAACAACTCTTCTTCGACTTTTATTTTTAACTTAAAAAGCCGTCTTTTAGATAATCCGATTTATTATCAACTTCAAGAAAATGATTCTTTAAATATCTCTTTAAATGTTTTTGATGAATTCAATCATTCAAATTTTATCAATGCTGAATTTGTTTATCCTTTAAAAATAGAAAAAGAATTTATCAGTGGAGATTTATCTGAAAACTGGCAAAAATTTGGCTATAAGGAATATGGTCCCTCAATAAAAGATTTCTCTTCTATTTCTCAAAAGTTTCAACCAGATAAAAATTTTTCTTCTAATCTTTTGGTTTTAAAATTTAAACCCGTTGATCGTTGCCGACTATCTTTTCTAAAAATTTCAATTTTTCAGAATTCTTTTTCGACCTCCACTTTTTCAACCTCTACCTTTTCAACTTCAACACTTTTAATTTCTAAAAACTTCGATTTACCTTTTAGTTTTGTTGACTCTAATCGAACTCAAATTTTTAATTTTAATTCTCAAAAAAATTTTTATTTTTTCCTTGAACCAACTTTAACTTTTAAAAAAGAAAACCAATATCTTTTAAAAATTGAAGTTATTTATAATGACTCGAGTGGCTATTTTAATTGTCCCTGTTATCGAACTGCTTTAACAAAAGATAATCAATTTTATTTCTGGTTAGGTAAAATAAAAAACACTTCTAATTAATATTTAATCAACACTAATCAACACTGATTAACATTGATTAATATTGATTAATGCTTTATCGCCGCATTTACCGAAAAAGCAGAATTTAATTTAAAATTTAAAAACAAAATTAAATTTGAATTCGAGATTTATAACATTCAAAAATAAAAATAATTATTTTAACTTTAAATCTAAAAAAACTAAATTTAGACGCGATCGCGTTTATTTGTAAAACAATAATTAAAAATTAAATTGTAAAAATGAAAATAAAATTAAAAATAAAAGTAATTAAAATTTAGTAAATGTGAATCTTGCAATTAAAAAATTTTTGCGATTAAAAACCTTTTACAATTAAGTTTTTTTAATCAAGGTTTTTTTAGAACTAAAATTTTTTACAATTAAAGCTTTTTGTAGATAAAGTTCTTTACAATTGAATTTTTTTGTGAAAAAATGAAAAAATAAAGAAAAGAAACGAATCTAAAATCCTAAATTTAGACGCGATCGCGTCTAAATTTAGGATTTTTTGAAATTTAGAATTTGTAAATTTTAGTTTTTTGATTTGAAACTCAACATTTAAAACTCTAAAATTTTCAATTTTCAACTTTTAAATTTTAATTTTTAGTTTTTGGAATCTAATATTTTATTATCGACATTTTTATTGCCTTTAGCCTTTAAAATTTGGAATTTAAGATATTGATAACTTATTATAAGTTTTCTCAGTTTTCTGTTAAAAATGGTAATAACTTTTTTAAAATTTAGTCAAATTTCTTTTAAAAACTCTCAAAATAATAGATCTTTCCTTAATTTTTTGAATTTATAAAAGATGTTTTTTAAAAAATTTTTTTAAAAAAATCTAATTTTGCAAGAATTTAAAATTTAGATAGATATAGATTGAAATTTTTGAAAAAACTACTACACAAAATTGGTAAAAAACCAAGTTTCTCTTGCATTTATTTTTAGGAATTAATAAAATTATTAAAAATGAATCAAGATTTTTATTATCATAATTTAGATTGGAAAGAAGTAGCGAAATTATTAGGAACAAATATAGATTCTGGCTTGTCTTCAGAAGAGGTCAAAATAAGACAAAGAAAAATTGGATTAAACAAGATCTCGAAAGAGAAGCCATTTTTAAGAATAAAAATTTTTTTAGATCAATTTAGGAGTCCTTTAATTTATATTTTAATTATTGCCGGAATTATTACTTACATTTTAAAAGAGTTTACTGACAGTTTGGTAATATTTTTGGCAGTTTTTATCAATGCTATCTTTGGTTTTTGGGAGGAATATAAAGTTTCTAAAGTTTTAGAGAAATTAAAAAAAACTATCAAAACAAAAACAATTGTTTTAAGAGAGGGGAAAAAACAAGAAATTTTTTTAGAGGAATTAGTGCCGGGCGATATTATTTTTTTAAAAGCCGGAGATAAAGTGCCGGCTGATGCAAGATTGATTGAAGCAAGAAACTTGAAAGTTTCTGAAGCGATTTTAACTGGCGAGTGGCTTCCTTCTTTGAAAACAACCAAAATTTTACCAAAAGATACCCATTTGGCAGATCGGGAAAATATGATTTATCTGGGATGTTTGGTAGAAAGTGGCGAAGGAAAAGCAGTGGTAGTAGCGACCGGAAAAAATACCGAAACCGGAAAAATTGCGACTTTACTTAAGGAAACCAAAGAAGAAAAAACCCCACTTCAGAAAAAATTAGTTCATTTTTCAAAAATAATAGGGGTTTTAATTGGAATAATTTGTATTTTTATTTTTATTGGCGGTTCATTAAGAGAAAAACACATTTTAGAGATGTTTGAATCATCGGTGGCGATTGCGGTTGGTGGTATTCCTGAAGCCCTGCCGATTGTAATGACTTTAGTTTTGGTAATCGGAATGCAAAGAATTTTGAAAAAAAGAGGACTTATAAGGAAACTATCTTCAGTAGAAACTTTAGGCTCAACTCAAATTATCTGTTTTGACAAAACTCGGACCTTGACTCAAGGAAAAATGGAGGTTGCTGAAATTTTTGCCGAAGATAAAAATTTAACTTTAAAGATTGGAATTCTTTGCAATGAATGTTTTATTGAAAATCCAGAGGAGGAACCAGAAAAATGGAGAATAAAAGGTTCTCCGACAGATAGTGCTTTAATAAAAGGTGGAATTAAAAAGGGTTTTTTAAAACCAGAATTAGAAAAGCATTCAATTCAACTTGATTATTCTCCTTTTGATTCTAAATTAAAATATCAACTTTCTTTGAGAAAAGAAGGGAATAAAATTTTTCTTTATATTAGCGGCGCTCCGGAAAGAATTTTAGAAATTTCAAATAATAAAGATAGATGGGGCGAGAAATTAAAAGAAATGACTCAAAAAGGATTAAGAGTAATTGGGGTTGGATATAAAGAAATGTCAAATCTCAAAAGTCAAATATCAAATGCCAATGGTCAAATTTTAAAAATTTTAGATGATAAAATTTCTGGAATTCACTTTGCGGGCTTGATTGGATTAAAAGATCCGTTAAGAAACGATGTTAAAGAAGCAGTTGAAGTTTGCAAAAAAGCAGGAATGAAGCCGATTTTAGTTACTGGCGATTATAAATTGACCGCGAAAGCGGTTGCTAATGAGATTGGACTCAAAGTAAAAGATGATGAAATTTTAGAAGGAAGAGAATTGGAAAAAATTTCTCAAAAAGAGTTTGAGGAGATATTAGAAAAAATTAAAATTTACGCCCGGGTGGAGCCAAAACATAAATTGCGAATTATTGAAGCCTGGCAGAAAAAAGGAAAAGTGGTGGCAATGACCGGTGATGGAGTTAATGATACCCCGGCTTTAAAGAAAGCCGATATCGGAATTGCTTTAGGTTCAGGAACAGAATCTGCAAAGGAGGTTTCAGACCTGGTGCTTTTAGATGATAGTTTTTCAGCCATTATCAAAGCCATCGAGGAAGGTCGAGTGATTATTGATAATTTAAGAAAGGCAATTTCTTATATTTTGGCTGATTCTTTTACTTCGGTGATTTTAGTTGGAGTTGGAACGGTAATTTTTGGTTGGCCTCTTCCGGTTTTGCCAGTTCAAATTTTATGGAACAATTTTGTTGAAGATACCCTACCTGATATTGCTTATGCTTTTGAACCAAAAGAAAAGGATGTGATGAAAGAAAAACCCTTGCCCTTAAAAGCACCTCTTTTAAATAAAGAAATGAAAGTACTAATTTTTGGAACTGGTTTAATTGATGAATTTATTATTTTGGGGCTATTTTGGTGGCTCTGGAAATATCTTCATTTAGATTTAGATTATGTCAGAACTTTAATTTTTGGATCTATTTGTATTGATACTGCTTTTGTGATTTATTGTTATAAAAGTTTAAAAAGAAATATCTGGAGAATAAATCTCTTTTCTAATAAATGGCTTATTTTTTCTTCAATTTCGGTCTTTTTCTTTTATGCTGCCGCGATCTATCTACCGCCACTTCAAAAAATTTTACATACTGTTCCTTTAGATTTTTTTGGTTGGGTGATTTTGGTTTCGATAGGCATCATTTCGATGTTTTTAATTGAAGTTACTAAATGGTATTTTATTTCCCGACACGAAACTGAGATATAAAAAATTTACAATATATTTGATTTTTTAATTTGGATTCATTAAACTCAAAAATAATTATGAAAAATTTGAAGAAAGAAATTGATAAATCCATAGAATCTATAATTTGGGATTATAATCTTAAGAAAACAAATTTAAACAATCCAAAAACAAAAATTTAGTTTTTAGAACACAAACTAAAATTTGGGCAACTTAAAACTTAAAGGAACAAAAAAAAGAATCCAAGAAGCATCTTTCTCGTCTTGAAATTAATTCTTATTTGCGTCAACTTTTGGAGAATTATCTTTGTTGGCACGATAAAGTAGAAATCTTTTTTCTTCAAAAAAAATTCTTAATTTTTTTTGGATAGGATAATTTTGGAAAAAATTTTTAATTTATTATCCAAAAAATAAATCAAATAATTCTCAAATAATTTACAATTTTTCTACAATGAATTTTTTTCTATTTTTAGGAGGTATATTTTTATTTAGTTTTTTGATTGGGATTTTGCTTGAAAAAATAAGAATCCCTTGGATTTTTTCTGCTTTAATTTTGGGCTTTGGGGGTAGTTTTTATTCTCCTTTTAAAGAAATCGCCAACAACAAAACATTTATATTTTTAGCCTGGCTTGGAATGTATTTTTTGCTTTTTTTAATTGGTTTTGAACTTGAAATTAAAAAAATAAAAGAATTAGGAAAATTTATTATTAGGGCTACTTTTTTTATTATTTTCTTTGAGGCATTGTTTGGTTCTTTGTTGGTTCATTTTGTCTTTGGATCTGCTTGGTTGGTTTCAATTTTAGTAGGACTATCTTTCGCTACAGTTGGAGAGGCGATATTAATTCCGATTTTAGATGAATTTAAATTGATTAAAACAAAATTAGGTCAGACCATTTTAGGTATTGGGACTTTTGATGATATTATTGAGGTTTTGTTAATTATTATTATTGCTTTATTGATTCCTTTCTTTTTTGGAGTTGAAAAGACAGTTTTTAATTTTAATGAAATTTTACTAATTATTGGTTCAATTTTAATTCTTTTTCTCTTTAGTTTTGGGATTTTAAAATTAAAGAAAAGAGTTTCTTTAATGAAGGTAAAAAAAGTGGAAGCAATTTTTATTTTAGTTTTGGCAGTTTTCTTTTTATTTTTAGGCATTGGAAGTTTAACTGAAACTGCGGCTTTAGGAGCACTTTTAGCCGGACTTACAACAAAAAATTTTTTGCCCGAGAAAAGATTAAAAGAAATTGAAGACGATATTAAAAGTTTAACTTATGGATTTCTTGGTCCAATTTTTTTCTTTTGGGTTGGCTTGGATACTAACTTTCATTATTTGATTGCTCATTTTTGGTTGGTCTTATTAGTGATAAAAGTTACTTCTTTGGCAAAATTAGTATCTTCTTATTTAATAGGAAAAAACCAGATAGGATTGAAGCCATCTTTATTTATGGGAGTGGCTTTGGGAGTAAGATTTTCTACCTCAATTGTGATTATAAAATTTCTTTTTGAAAAGAATTTAATTGGAGTAAAATTATATTCAGTTCTTATTGGGGCTTCAGCCGGATTTGTGATTTTGGTTCCATTTCTTTTGTCATTTTTGGCAAATAAATGGAAACCAATGCTTCAAAAAGAATTTTAAAAGTATGTTTCCAGTTTTTTTATAATGAAAATGTCAATATCAAAAAAGTTTGTAGGAGGTTTTATAATGAAAAAACAAAAAACAGACAAAAAAGAAAAACTTTACTAAAGTCCTTTTTATTTTAAGCAATTTATCAAATAAAAGAAAAACTTCAAAAGATAGTCAATAATAGATTGAAAGTTTCTGTTTAATTAAGAAAAAATATAATTTGTTGTGCTAAATTTTAAAAAGCAAAGATTTTTTTCAAACCAAAAATATTTAAAAAAATAGCATAAATAAGAAAATTTTATTTTTATCCCTTCAAAGACAATTTACTTTCTTTATCAAAAAACTTATTTTTTGACTAATTTTAAATGTTTTTTTCTTTTATTTTTTATTTAATTTTC
>JAGGUH010000066.1 GCA_021158645.1 bacterium
AAGGAAGGGGAAATAAAGACCCCTTCTTTTTTCTTTTTGATATAATGTCGCACAAGGTAGATTTTGCGACATTTTGTTTAAATACTTCAAATTATTTAATAAATCTCATAACCCCCCACGAAACCAACCCGGAAACCGGAGCCAGAAATATCGTTGCTGCAATTCTAATAATAGTAAATTTTGGACCTAAAAATCCAATTTCAAGCGGCAATCTATTAATTCCCATCAAAAATTTTGCGCTATAAATAGAAACAATTACAGGAATGCTTCCATTTCCTCCAGTTTTATAAAGTCCGGCTAAAATCGGCAAAACTACATAAGGACTTCCCGGAATGATTATTCCAATTGCCGAGCCCAATAAAATTCCTTTAAATCCTGATTTTTCGCCAATCCAAGAAGTAATTAAATCTTTTGGCACCATTGCCTGAATTAATCCCAATAAAATAAAAGTAATAATTATTAAAGGAAGCGTTTTTATACACAAATTTTTCGCAATTTCCAAACCAGCAAGATGCTTATTTTTTTGATAAGCAATTACAAAAATAACCAATGTAAAAACGGCAATAAGGCAAGTAGTAATAAAAATACTATTATCAACTTTAATTTTAGACATCTTTTAAAATTTTATTTAAAGTTTTAGATTTTTTAGGAGAATTAAAAAGATGTTTCCTTTAAAAAACTTTTAGTTAAAAGACCAAAAAAACCAGTGCCTTTTTTAAAATTAATTGGAGATAAAATTTCTTTTTGATATTTTTCTTGAAATTTTATTAGGGCTCTTTTTGTTATTGGACCAAAATAACCGGTAGCACCAACAAAAGAATCCCAAACTCCTTCATTGATTAAAATTTTTTGCAAATTTCTTACATCTTCTCCGTATTTTCCAATCCATAAATTTCTTTTCCATATTCTTTGAGAAAAAATCATTAAATCTTTATCGATTGAGTTTAATTTTCCATAAAACGAGATTTTTCTCACTTTAACTCCATTTTTAAAAAGATTTTTTAAATCTTTTGAAACTTTTTCTAATTCTTCCTTTTTCAATTTTATTTCAAGTTTTTGATCGGAAACAAAATAATTTTTTCCATTTCTCCATAGAACTTTTGGGAAATTTATCTTTTCATCAATCATTAAAAATAAATTAATATTGGAATTGCTTTCTTTAATTTCAGAGATTCCACTAATTAGCATTGGATAGTAAAGATAACCAGAACTAAATTTATAAAGAATTGGTTTAATGCTATTTTTTGCATCTTCTAAATTGACAACATCGAAAACAAAATATTTAATATCTCTTTTAAAATAATTTTTTAATCCTTCTTTTAATTTTAAAGAAACTTGCTTTTTATCTAAATTTCTTTTTTGAGCAAATTTATCAATCCAATTTAGAAAATAATTTAAGTTATTTACTTTTACAATAGTAATGTTATGAGCCCCAATAGTTTTTTCAAAAACAATTTCTATTGGAGCCGTCAAATTAGACACTCCCTCCCCTGCTTCTTTGTGTTTTAAAAAATCAAATCTTAATTTTTTTATTTTTTCATTTAAAATTGTAACTAGTTTTTCAAAAATATTTGCGCTTACTAATTTAACTTTGGTTGGTTTTGAAGGAAGCGGTAAAACTTCTAAAATCAAAACTTCTTTAACTTCTTTTTCTTTATTTGCCCATTGACATTTTCCTTTAATACATTGACATTTCTTGCCATATTTTTTGGCATTATAGCAATCTTTCCACTCACAAGTGGTAATTACTCCTTCATTTTTTGACTCACAAACTTGTCTCGAGCATCCTCCAACTCGGCAATCGGCATCGCTTTCACATTCTCCATAACTTGACCAACCGCAGAATTTATCTTTCTCAAAATTGGTAGAAAGAATTATAATTTCTTCTTTTCCATTCCAGGCAACGATCGCATTTTGGGCTGATTGATTTAAATGAATTTCAGGTGGCCAAATAAAAATTCCTTTATCAGCAAAAGTTTCAAATGGAAAAACTAAAAATAAAAAGAATAAAATCCCCCACCTTATCAAAATTTTTATTTGACCTATTTTTTTTCTCATTTTATTTTATTGTTTTTCTGATTGTTTTTTTCGGAGTCAAAAAAGGATTTTTTTGGTTGAGGTTGAGGTTGAGGTTGAGGCAAGTTTAAAGAAGTTTGGAGTTTATAAGATTTTATTAAATTTAATATCTGGCTTTCTTTTGGCAAATCAGCCCATAAAAGAATTTTTGAAAAAGAAAGATAGATTTTACTTTTTAAGTTAAGAACACCTCCTGAAGAAATCGGCATTAATTGTTGATTGATAATGTTTCCTTTTTCATCTTGTTGGGTTTGAATAAAATATACATCAGATAAGCAAGGTCGAGGAAAAAATTTTAAATGACCAAAATAAGTTGTTCCATCTTCTAAAACTACCATCTGATAGTTTTTATTAAAGGGCCATAAATGAGTGCTTTTTGCTAAAAGCAAATAAACAAAAATGATAGTTATCAAAATTATTCCAAGCGTACCAATTTTGTTTAAAAAAGAAAAAAAACTTTTTCTTTCCATAAAAATTTTTATTCATTTTTTAATTCGACTTTTTTATTTTTCAAAAAATTCTGAGAGATCCTTTCTAACTGCTTCTGTTTCTTCTTCAATAATTTCTTCTAAATTTGGCACTTTTTTTTCTAAATATTGATTTATTTTTTCTTGGTCGCTTTCTTCTTCCAAAAACTTCTCAAATTCTTCTTGCTCTTTTTCATCCATTGAAGCAATAATTCTTAAAAGGATTCTTTTTTGCAACAACTCTCCTGCCTTTGCCAAAAAACTTGCCTTTTCCTCATCAGAAAGACCTTCAATTCCAAGTCCCTCAAAAATTTTATCTGGTTTATTTTCTTGGTTCATTTTTTTATCTTTAATTTATTTTTTCGGCCTTTGATTATTTTTTAATAGGAATTAACAACTTAACTATTTTATCAAACCAGAGTTTTCTATCAATCCTCATTATTAAATTATCTCCCTCCCAATGAATATCTCTTATTTTAGTTGGATCAATATTCTTATCAATAATATCTATAAAACTCTTAAATTTTTCTGGGTTTTCTTTTAAAAGAATCCAGGCAAGTTTCTCATTTGCTGTCAGATCGTCTTTTAACTGTCGTGAAAAGCTCAAAAGCTCTTGGATTTTTTCTGGCGCCACTATTTTATGTTCTGTTAACCCTTCCAATATCTTAAATTGAGATAAATCTAACCTGCCTTCTGTATCCATTAAAAGCCCTAAGTATCCACCTGTTGTTTTGTAAATCCAAATTGCTTTTTTCCAGTCATTAAGTTCTTTTGCTAAACTATTTAAATCTTCATATAATCCCTCATTACCTTCACGCAATACTTCTGCAAAAATACTTGGATGATTAAAAAGTTCTTTTGGATACCTACCGGCGATCTCTTGAGCGTAATCTCTTGCCTCATTAATAAAACTAGAAATCTCTTTTAGATTATTAGAATGACCTTCAAAAACTACTTCTTTTACTAAAGCATTTTTACTTATAAAATATGCCCTATCAGGTATGCCATCATCATTAATATCTCCAAAACAAATACCAAAATTTTCCTTAATTGGCTCAAAAGAAGACAAACGGACTTTGGTTTTTCCCAAAAGAATCTCCTTTTTATCCAACTCAATCCCAGAAATAATATGAACTTTTTCTTTTAAAGAAAGATGTTCTGTTTTTTTAAATATGTCTTCCAAAAAATCTTTATCCTCAAAAACAGAAGAAAAATTTATTTTTTCTCCGGGATGAATTAAATTAACATCCTTTGAAACCAAACCAAATTTCTCCGGATTGGAACTAATTTTATCCTTTATAACATCAATAAGATATGTTTTTTGGGCTTCATCTAATTCCTCCCATTTGACTTCAAGTTTACGAGAAAGAATTCTTTTTGTCATCTTCCAAATTGAATCGCCTTTTTGAGCCGTTTCTATATAAGAATCTTGCGCCTCTGGTAAATTTATTGTAAATGTTTTCTCGACACCTGTTTCTTTTACTCCTACTCCCCTTGAAAAAAATTCTCCTTTTGCAGTTAATAACTCCCCTACTCCTTTGCCAATACTTTCAGTAAGCCCATAACCGACTAAAAAACCGCCAATTCCAGCAACTGCTTTGGCATAATTAACTTTTTTCTTAAATTTTAAAATTTTTTCTAATTGGCGATCGGTTTCACTCAAAACAGTATCTAATTTAGTTGATAGAGATTCTTTTTTCAAAATCTCATTTACCTTCTTTTCTAATGTTTTGTTTAACTTCGTCCCATAATATTCTTCGAAAGCATTAACTGCTTTTACGGCTGAAGCCGAAGTGAAACTTCCAACAATATATCGAGAAAGTTTTAAACCAAAATAACTACCGGCAGCGGCCCAACCAGCGCCACCTCCTAAAAGAGCCGCCGAGCCCAATGCGGCATAACCAACCCAACGATATTCTCGTGGAATTCTTAAATAAGCCCTTACCACCTTATTATCAAAAAGTTTATATAAAAATCTTTTTCTAGAAGAAAGATTTTTCTCTTTTTCTTCAATAAGTCTTTCTTGCTCTTTTAAAATTTCTTTATACAAATCTTTTTCGTTAACTTTTTTCTCAAAAAAATACTCTTTTCTAATTTCTTTATATTTTCCTCTTACCTCTTCTAGTTTCCTTTTTTCTTCCTTGGTTTTTATTTTTTTAGTTTCACGTTTGGCTAATTCCTTTCTTGCTTCACTTAGTTTCAATTCTAACTCTAGTAGTTTTAATTCTCCTTCTTTTTTTCCTGGTTTCTCTTTCTCCTCTTTTTTAATTTCTTTTTTAAATCCAGAAGTTGATTCTTCTACTGGTTTTTCTACCGCTTTTATTTCTTTCTTGCCTCTTTCTTTTGTTTTCTGCTTTCTTGGTTTTTCTTTGTTTGGTTCAATTCTCTCCATATTTTAAAACTTTACCAATTTTTAAAAAAAGATCAATAATTTATTGATTTTTGAGATTTAGCAATATTTAAATAGGCTGGTTTTTCTTCAAATTTAAATTTATTTTGAGTAGCAAATTTTTCTAAATTGGGCAAAGAAAGAATTTTAGCAAGTTCTATTTTTAAATTTTTTTGTCTCTCTTTTGCTTCTCTTAAACTTTTTTGAGTTTGTTCGATTTCTATTTCCAAAGATGGTTTTTTATTTGCTAAAAATACATAAACCCAAAATAATGAAAATACCAAAAACCCAATCAAAATTACACTCAACATTCCTGCCTGAGAACTATTTTTGCTTTTACTTCTCAAAGAAAAATTTCTTAAAATTACATTTTTTGTTTTATAAGAAAAAGAAAAAATAATCATAATTAAAATTCAAATCTCAAAACTTAAATAAATTCGAATCTCAGAACTCGAAATCCGAAACAAATTCGAATTTTCAAATTTTCAAATGTTCAAAACTTTAAAATCTCAAATCTCAAATCCAAATTTTAAATCTCAAATCTAAGTTTTAATGTCAAAAAAAATTCAAAATGCAAAAATCAAAATTCAAAATGACAATTCAAAATTCAAAAAGAATATCCCTCTCTCACCTTAATCCTCCCCCTCCCTCTGGGAGGGGGAGGAAATAGGAGGGGGTGAGCATTTTGAACATTTAAATTTTGGTTATTAT
>JAGGUH010000017.1 GCA_021158645.1 bacterium
CATCTTCCCAAAAAGAAATCAAAACACACAGGTGGAAATATCCTTGACACCCAAATTTCAGGATGAATACAACCGCCGCCGGCACAATATGGAAGCTCTAAATAGTGGCAGTGGCATTCTTGTTGGTCTACTATTGTCCACCCTTCGAAATCTAGTTCCCCAAAATAAACATCACAGACCCCAAAAGTATAATTTGGGGTCATTATGTTGACCCAAGGAAGATCACCTATCAAAATTACTCCTACCAAACCAGAATTAGAATAGTATTGATCCTTCAAAAACTCTCTTATCTTAGCAGATCCATCAACATCTCCGCCACAACCACTTCCAGAACCAAAAGGAATCTCTGCTGGAGAAACCATAAAAACCCTGCTGCCAACTTGACGATGCTGGTAGACATCGTTTTGATAACGCTCAATCGCCTTCTGAACTTCCGGCACTTGCCAGAAGTTGTCTGAAATCAAAATCAGAAATTCCTGATTGGTATTCGGATGAGGTGCAACAACTTTTCCCACCTGAGTAATCTCAATCGCTGCAGCCTGAGAAACAACAAAAACAAACAAAAAAATCACTAACCAGAAAAACCTTCTTCTTCCCTTTTTCTTCATTTCTCTCACCTCCTTTCTTTTTTATTTTTTTAATCTACTAACCTGCTTAAATTATACCATAAACCTCAAAAAAAATCAAGCGTTAATAGAACTTATCAGGTACACAAGAGATATACTTTAAAGAAATTTATTGGTTAAATAAAAAGAGGGTTGAAAAATTGAATAATAATGCGATTAATAAATTCACTTTATCTATAAAATTGGCAGTGATAGATTTTTTCGGTTTGATAAAAAAGTATACTTTTTTATCTTGAGATTTCTTCAAATTTATTTCTTTAACAATCTTTATAAATATCCTTTCGGTGGCCAACTTTTAAAATAATAATTTTTCGATCTTTAACATCAAATAAAACTCGGTAGTTTCCTATCCGAAATCTGTATTCACCAAACCTTCATTCTCTTAATTTCTCGGCAAATCTTAAAGGATTTTTTTGAGAAGAATAAAATTTAAGTTTCTTTAAAATTCTTTTTCGAATTTGGGGGTGGTAATTTTTCTATCTCTTTTGCCGCTTTTACTTTAAATTCAAAAATAAACACAAATTTAAATCTGGTATTTTTTAAGAAGAGATTTTAAAGGAATAGTTTTTTTTGATTTTCTTCTTTTTTCAATTTCTTTTGCTAAACTTTCAGAATTATACATTTCTAAATCTTCTAATTGTTCTTCAATTATCTTCCATTTTTTTAGTGGCAAAATCACTACTCCCTCTTTTTCTCTAATAGCAGATTTTGGCAAAACAATATTTTTAGAAGTTCGATTGGTCATACATTTTTATGTATATCAAAGAAAAAAACAAATGTCAAATCGAAGTAGAACTTATCAGGTACACAAGATACACCTTAAAGAAATTTATTGGTTAAATAAAAAAGGGTGCTTGAGAAAAAATAAAAATTAACCAAATTAGCACCCTTTTAATGTTTAAGATATTTCCTTTAAAAAGAAAACTCTTTTTAACTTAATAAAAAATCGAATTTAATTAATTATTAATTACCAATTTCAAAAATAATATCACCATCTGGTTCAAGAGTAACTCTATCTCGACCCTTATTATAAATTCTCAAATTAGTTTTCTTTCTTCCAATAAACCAATCTTTCTCTCCGGCTTCAATCCAAAAACCTGCTCCCGAACCAAAACCTTCTCCTGGTCCATCAAATTTTACTCGACCATTTATATGCAACTTGTAAGATGGATCTATCTTCCCAATACCAACATTACCATCCATAGTCATTGACATTACTTTCAGCCAAGAAGTTCCATTATGACGATAGATATTAAGATTATTGCCCTCATTTGCGCGATTAACAATTTGCCACAATTTACTATTATCTAAATCTCTTAAGTTTATACCAGCGGCATTTATATCACCAGTTCCTTCGATGTTCAAAAACGCAGATTCGTTTGTGCCTGCTCTTGTTATTTGAAGCGCTTTACTTGGAGTCATCGTTCCAATACCAACATTGCCGTCTTGACCAATAACAAATTTAACATCTTCAGCATCATTCTTTAAAGCAAAAGAATCTCCCACTTTTGTTATCCAATATTTTAATCCTCCTCCGATATTTAAATCCCCTGTTTTAGATTGAGAATCGTCTCCAGTATTTATAGGAGGAGGTACATTTCGATTTGGAGGCGTAGAAGAAGGAGGTTTCCAAGCAGCATAAACCAAAAAAGAAACTATAAGAACACTAGAAAAAGTAATAATTAAAAATTTTAAAAAGATAATTTTTTTAATAGACATATTTTTATATTCTATTTCCGACCTTTAGTTTTCCTAAAACAAACAAAAGTAAATTTTAAAAATTTTATAACTTAAAATTCTTAATCTTTTTCAATTCAAATTTCAAAAATAATGGTTTTATTTTGAGTGCAAAATAGCAATTCGAAAATCAAATCTTATTTGGTATTATATTTAAAACTTTTTTTGAAGTCAATATAAAAATTGTGGATAACTTAACTTAAAAACAAAACCCCCACTTAACTGCTATGGGAAAAATTCAGAGTTTTAAATTTTAAATTTTAAATATCGAATTTCATTTAAACAACAAATTTCTATAAACTTCTACAAGTTTCTATAAATATCTATTAATTTTGCATTTTAATTTTTGAATTTCGAATTTTAAATTAAAATTTATTTTATTCAATTCATTCCTATCATTCCTAAATTATTTCCTTTTCCATATTACATTATTACATTTCTCACCATTCAATTTTATTATCAGCGGCCCCAGCGGGAATCGAACCCACATTTCCACCTTGAAAGAGTGGCGTCCTAGCCGTTAGACGATGGGGCCCCCCTATTTAAAACTTTGAGAAATAATATAAAAAAAATTAAAAAAATCAAACAATTAAATTTTTAAAGTAGAATAAATTTCTTCAACATCAGAATGGTTGTCTAAAGATTCAAATAAAGATTCTATTTGTTTTTTTGTCTCTTCAGAAACTTCTTGATGGCTTTTGGGAACGAAATCAATTGAGGCATCAATTATTTTAATATCTTTTTCTTCTAAAAACTTTTTAATTTCTGAAAATTTTTTTTGAGGAAAATAGATAACAACCAAATCATCTTTTTCCTCCCAATCTAAAGCACCTTTTTCAATTAACTTTTCTAAAATACCTTCTTTTAAATCTTCTTTTTTTATTTCAAACACTGCTTTCTCTTCAAAAAGATAAAAAACTGAACCAACTTGGGCTAATTTTGCTTGATGTTTGTTTAAAATTGCTCTTATTTCTCCTAATGTTCGATTTTTATTAGATGTAATAATTTTAATCAAAATTGGAATACCTTCCGGTCCATATGCTTCATAAATTACCTCCTCTAATCCACCTCCTCCCAACTCGCCAGTTCCTCTTTTAATAGCGCGTTCGATATTTTCTTTTGGTAAATTAAATTCCTTTGCTTTCTCAATCGCGGCTTTTAATCTTGGATTAGTTTCTGGATTTGAATCTTTTCTTGCAGCAACCGAAATTAAATTTGCTAATTTAGAAAAAATTTGGGATCTTTTTTTGTCCTCAATTGCTTTTTTATGTTTTACTTGTGACCAGCGTGAATGACCTGACATAAAATTCTTTAAGAGATTTTAAAAAAATTTAATGTTTTGGCAAGAAAAAATGAAGTTTTCTTGCCAAAAAATAAGCAAAAGTTGCTGAAATAAAAGTAGAAAAAAGAAAAAATTTAGATGATTTGTCAAAAGAATCATTTACTCCTTTTGAAATTCCATCTTGAATATAGTTTGCGTTTTCCCTATCACTTTCCTCTAATAATTTTTTGTTTTCTTTTCCTAAAGTCGAAGGACAAAATTTCCACTTATTTTTAATCAAACAATAAGAAACCTCTTCGGGAACTTTTTCTTTTAAAACTACTTTATCCAAAATTTTTCCTTTTGGATTGATTAAATAGAGAACCTCATCTTGATTATTAATAATTAATTTTGGATTTGGATAAATAACAAAAAATTCTTTTTGTTTTATTAAATAGCGATCTTTAATCTTAAAAATTTTCCCTGCTTTATCTTTGATTTTATGGTTATATAAATCAACTGAACTTGAAGAATCATTGTAAAGTTCAATCCATTCTTTATTTAAATCTTTTCCTTCTGGATTCGGAAAAATTTCATTAAATTTTAAAGCAAGACAGAAACGAAAAAAAATTAAATTAAAAAAAATCAACAAAAAAATCACCAACTTAAAAGAAATTCTCATAATTCAAAAATTTAAGTCATTTTTGGAATTAAAAAACTATTAACCGCAAAAAATTAAATTCCAAACATCAACTAAATAAGTTTATGTTGTTCTTTATAAGAAAACCCTAAATGTTTATAAGCAAAAGGAGTTGCCACTCTTCCTTTGGAAGTTCTTTCAAGAAGCCCTAACCTCATTAAAAATGGCTCATAAACTTCCTCGATTGTATCTTTTTCTTCGTTTGTTGCCGCGGCTAAAGCATTAATCCCAGCAGGACCGCCATTAAATTTTTCAATTAAAACTTCTAAAATTTTTCTATCAGTTGCCTCAAGTCCCAATTCATCAATTTCTAAAAGTTTTAATGCTTCTTTTACTTCTTCAACTCCAATAACTTTTTTGTTCTTTACTTGAGTAAAATCTCTTACTCTCTTTAAAAACCGATTTGCAACTCTTGGTGTGCCTCGAGAAACCTTTGCCAAAAATTTCTTCGCTTCATCTTCGATTTCAATCTCTAAAAGTTTTGCTGAATATTCAATTATTTTTTCAATTTCAAAATTTTGATAAAAATCTAAACGAAACACAACTCCAAATCTTGAACGAAGTGGTGAGGATAAAAGGCCATAGCGAGTCGTAGCGCCAATTAAAATAAATGGAGGCAGGTTGATTTGAAAAGTTCTTGCCGAAGGACCCTTGCCAACAATTAGATTTAAAACTCTATTTTCCATTGCCGGATATAAAATTTCTTCAATCATTTTATTTAAACGATGGCACTCATCTAAAAACAAAATATCACCTTCATTTAAATTGCTTAAAATCGAAGCCAGATCAGACATTTTTTCAATTGCCGGTCCAGAAGTAATTTTAATTGAAGATCCAAAACTTTTAGCAACAAGATAAGCCAATGTTGTTTTTCCCAAACCCGGAGGTCCGTAAAATAAAATATGATCACAAACCTCTTTTCTTTTCTTTGCGGCTTCAATTAAAATCCAAAGATTTTTTTTAATTTTTTCCTGACCAACAAATTCGCTCCAATTTTTTGGTCTTAACGCTAAATCTAAAATTTCATCTTTTTGATTTTTCAAATTTCCTCTTGACATTTTTTAAACTTTATGCTATATTTTAGTTGAAGTTTCGATATATCGAATTCCCGATATATCAAACATCCTTGAGGTCTCAAAATCTGCTTTTTAAGAAAGATAAAAAGGTTCTCCCGGTCGAAGTGCTTGGAGATTGCTTTTTTCTTTCTTAAATCCAAAAAGCAATCTTTGAGACCTCAAGAATGTTTAAATAACACCACAAACTCTTTCTACTTCATCAAGAGTAGTAATTCCTTCCAAAACTTTTAAAACCCCGTCTTTTGTTAAACTCTTTAGATTTTTTTTCTTAAAAAGATTTAAAATCGATAAATAACTTGAATCCTTCTCGATTTGAAGTTGAAAATCTTCGTCAATTAAAAACAATTCAAAAATTCCAATCCTTCCTTTATAGCCCAAAAAGCGACATTCTTTACAACCTTTGGGCTTTTTTATTTTTATTCCTTTTTCTTTTATCTTTTTAAATTCTTCTTCCCCAAGAACTTTTTTTATTTTTTTTAACTCTTCTTCTGTTGGTGTCATTTCTTGACTACATTTTAAACAAACTCTTCTTACTAACCGCTGAGCAATCACTAAACTTAAAGAAGAAGCAATTGTTTTTGGCATTATCTCTAAATCAACCAATCTTGGAATAGCGCCACAAGCATCGTTAGTATGTAAAGTTGATAGCACTAAATGTCCAGTCAAAGACGCCTGGGTTGCAATCGCAGCAGTTTCTTTATCTCTAATTTCGCCAACAAGAATAATATCAGGATCATGACGAACCAAAGAACGCAAAGCCCCAGCAAAAGTGTAGCCAGATGAAGGATTAACTTGGGTTTGATCAATGCCCTCTAATCGATATTCGATTGGATCTTCAACGGTAATTATTTTTTTTGTCGGAGATTTTAAAAAATTTAAAATGGCATAAAAAGTAGTTGTCTTTCCAGCACCAGTAGGACCGGTATTTAAAATTAATCCATTTGGTTTTTTGATGGTTTTTTTTAATAAAGACAAATCTTCTTCTCGAAACCCTAAATCTTCTAAATCAACAAGTATCATTTTTGGATCTAAAATCCTCAAAACTACCATTTCTCCATATTGAGAAGGAACCGAAGAAACTCTAACTTCAATATTTTCAGAATCTAACCCAATGCTAAACCTTCCATCTTGAGCCCGATTGGTGACATTTATCTTTAATCCTGACAAAACTTTGAGTTTTAAAAGAATTGTTCTCCAAATTTCCAAAGGCAAACGAAAAATTTCATAAAGTAAGCCATCAATTCGATATCTTAAAAGAAGGTTTTGTTTTTTTGGTTCAAAATGAATGTCTGAAGCACCAAAATTAATTCCAGTGGCTAAAATTAATTCTAAAATTCTATTTGTTTCTTCTCTTTTTGCCAAAAAAGAATCAATAATTTGTCTTGCCTCCTCGAAAGATTTAATTTTATTTTGATAATCTTTTAAAAACTCTTTTTCAATTTCAATTTTTTTTGTCAAAATTTTTCTTTCTTTCTTACCAACTTGATATTTTTTTAAAACATTATCAAAAGCCCATTTGCTAACTACAAAAACTTTTATTTGATAGCCCTTGTTTCTAAAATCCTCAATAATTTTTTGAGTTTCTTCTACTGACGGATCAACAAGAGCAAAATATAACTTTCTTGGAGTACGATAAATGGAAAAAATTTTATACTTCTCAACAACATCTTTTTCTAATAATTTTAACGCTTCCGGATCAATTGGATAAACTGAAAGATCTAAATACTCTAAATGATATTTTTCGGCTAAAAATTTTGCCTCTCTTTCTTGGGCTTCTCTTTGATACTGCTTTATTTTTTCGCTTAAAGAATTATCATCCACTTTTTAAATAATAGAAAATTTTTCTTAATGGTCAATGTTTATTTGATAAAATATTTACTTTTTAGTTCTAAATCTTTTAACTTTTTTCGATAATCCAATCTTTTTTGATACTCTAAAAGTTCTTCTTCAGAAAGTTTTCCCAATTCCTCAATTTTTTTTTCTAAAATTTCTTTTTTATTTAAAGCAGGATCATCTAAAACTAAACAAAGTAAAGCATTTAAAATAAGACCAACTTTTTTCGAAGGACTAATTTTTAAAATTTCCATAACCCTATGCCCATCTACCTTTAACATTTTCACCGAAATTGGATCCAGAGAAACTTTTTCAAGCATATACATCAAATGCCTTAACCGATAAGGAACTGCTTTGGGACAACCAGAACCAATCCGATCGGCAATTCTTAAATTTAAAAGATCACCAATATTTTCTTTACCAACCTTTCTTAAAAGTCGCCTAACGCCGCTCTCAGTTACTTTTCCTATTTCATAAACAAACATATGATGTTTTATTAAAAGGCAAACTTTATCAATGATTTCATTTTTAAATCTTAAACGTTTTAAAATTTTTTTTGCCATTTTTGCTCCAACAACCTGATGACCATAAAAAACAACCTCATCTTTTTCTTTTCTCCGACAAACTGGCTTGGCAATATCATGTAATAAAGCAGCCAATCTTACTTCTAAAGAATAATTTCTATCAGCGGCTGCCTGCATTGTGTTTAAAAGATGAAAAAAAACATCCCATTTATGATGCCCCCGTTGAGTAATTCCAACTCCTTTTTCAATTTCTGGAATAATATATTTTAAAAGTCCGCTTTGATGCAACAAAAGAAAACCTTTTTTGGGAGTTTTAGTTAAAATAATTTTTTCTAATTCGTCTCTAATTCTTTCTTTGGCAATATTTTCAATCAAATAAGCGTTTTCTTTAATGGCTTCAAAAGTGCTTTTTTCGATCTCAAAATCAAGTTGGCAAGAAAATCTTATGGCTCTAATTAACCTTAAAGCATCTTCTTGGAACCTTTTTTTCGAATCACCAACGCCTCTAATTATTCTTTTCTCTAAATCAGAAATACCATTAAAATAATCTATAATTTTAAAATCTAAAATTTGATAATTTTTTGAAATTTTAAGATCTAAAGCAAAAGCATTAATAGTAAAATCTCTTCGGCTTAAATCTTCTTTTAAAGAAACCCCGAATTCTACTTTGTCAGGATGCCTTCTGTCAGAATAGCCAATATCCTTTCTAAAAGGAGTAACTTCAATCACTTTATCTTCAAAAATAACTTTTACAGTACCATACTTATTATCATAAATCGTTTTTTTAAATATCTTTTGAATTTCTTCTGGTTTAGCAGAAGTAGTAATATCCCAATCCTTTGGGGTCTTTTCTAACAAAAGATCTCTCAAACATCCGCCAACCAAATATGCTAAAAACCCTTTTTCTTTTAGGGCTTTTATTACTTCAATTGCTTCTTTGGAAATTTTTGTTTTAGTTAGGTTTAATTTATTTTTCACTAAGAACCAAGCGATGAGTTTTTAAAGATAAATTGAGAATTTTTACCTCCAAAGATTCTCCAACAAATTTTTGAAGAGTTTTTAATAAATCTTTTCGATCCGAATCTTTCAATACTTGAAGCCGCTTTTCCGAAAAATGAGAAATTGGTAAGAACCCTTGAATATCATTAATTTTTACTAAAAGACCTCCTTTATTAACACTAACAACTTTTCCTTCAATCTTTTTGCCCTCTTCCTTTATCTGCCTTATTTTTTCCCACTTAATTTCTTCTCTTAAACCTCTTAAAGATAATTCCAAAGATCCTCTATAACCATTGACCTCTATTACTTTCGCTTTTATTTTTTCTCCCGGTTTTATTTTTCTTAAACTATTTCTTGCTAAAAGATATTCCCTGCCAAAAATTACTCCCAAAGTGATACCCAAATCAACCCAAACATTTTTGCCTTTTTTTTCCAAAACAACACCTTCAACAATGTCTCCTTCTTTTGGAAACTCATCAAAAATTTCTGAATTTTTCTTTTTATTCACCATCATTTATTCTTACTTCTCTAAAATAATTAATTCTTAATAAAAGTCAATAAAAATTTCTTTCTATTTCTTGTTAAGTTTTTTTAAATTAAAAGTTTCTTTTCGCAGCAAATTTTCGCTTCGTAAAAAAATTGATTTAGCAAGAACCTTTTAGATAAAACCCAAATTTATTTTGAATAAAAATCCTATACCAACAATTCAATCTATATAAATACAAAATATTAGATATCATCATAAGCATCTTTCCTCTTCTATCCACTTATATAGTAAAAAAATACATTTAGCCATTGTTTTTTGATAATAAGAAAAACCTGCCTGTCTGCCTGCTCGTTTATACTGCAAGCATTTGCAGTAAACAAACAAAAATCAAACCGACCCAAATCTTTTTTTTGATATTCCCGCAATTCAAACTTTTTACTAAAATTTTCTGCTATCCTGCCATCTACGCGACTGGTAAAATAATCTGGCTCAAAAGATTCTTTTAAGACATTAAGAGTTTCATAAAGCATAATCTTTAACTAATTAAATTTGTAATGATTTTAATTAAAATATCCTTATCTTTTGGCTCGCTAACCGCAATTAAAAGAGTTAAAGCA
>JAGGUH010000071.1 GCA_021158645.1 bacterium
AAAAGAGAAAAAATTTAATTTTATTTTGAAAATTTTTCTATTTTGTTATGCCTAAAATTCCAGAACAATTCAAACCAAATATTGAAAAAAAAGAAATAACTTCAGATGAATATCAAAGAAGATTAGAGCGCCTTAAAACTATGGGAAGGGTAATTGGAGAAGATTTTGAGAAAAATTACAATCTAACTTTCAGATTTATAGTTAATATTGTAAACTTTCGAATACTACAAAGATTACAATATGGATAATACTTAAAAATCTACAAAATTAGGATAAAAATATCTTTAATTTTTAATTATTTTGTAAGGAATCTTATAAAATTTTAATTTTTTGTTGTTGACTCTTTTATATTTTTAAATACCATAAATAAGTAATGATTACTTTCTTTTTTAGGATTATTAAAAATGGATGGCAAGAATTTTGGAGAAATCGTTTAGTTTCTGGAATTGCAGTTATTATTATGACGGTTGCTTTAACTGTTTTAACTTCTACTTATTTTTTTTATTTTCTTTCCGGAAAAGTATTGGAAATTTTAAAAGACAAAGTAGATATTGCAGTTTATTTTAAGCAAGATGCATCTCAGAAAGATATTTTAGAGATTAAAAATGCTCTTGAAAACTTAAAAGAAGTTAAAAAAGTAGAATATATTTCTAAAGAAAGGGCTTTTGAAGAATTTAAGGAAAGACATAAAAACGATGAAATTATTATTGCTTCATTAGAGGAATTAGAAGAAAATCCATTAGAAGCATCTTTAAACATCAAATCTTATCATCCCGAAGATTATTCACTAATCACTCAATATCTTAAAAGTAATGAATATATCGCTTTAATTGATAAAATTACCTATTCTCAAAACCAATTAGCAATTAATCGACTCACAAAAATTATTAATTCATTTGAAACCGGAATAATTTTTATTTGTATTTTTGCCTTAATAATTGTTTTTATCGTTATTTTCAATACGGTCCGTTTAGCGATTTTTTCTAAAAAAGATGAAATTGAAATTATGAGGTTAGTTGGTGCTTCTAATGCTTTTATTCGTGGTCCTTTTCTGGTTGCTGGAATTTTATACGGATTTCTTGGATCAATTTTTGCAATAGTAATTATTTTTTTAGGTATAAAAACTTTTTCTCCTTATTTAAATTCTTTCATTCCTGAAATAAACCTTTATCAATATTTTATAAAAAATTTTTTTACAATTATTTTGTGGCAATCTCTTCTTGGGATTTTTTTAGGAACTTTTTCAAGTATTTTTGCAATTAGGAAATACTTGAGTATTTAGTTCTATTGTATGGGAAAAGAAATTCTATTTTTAGTTGACGAAAACGATAAGATAATTGGTTTTGAAGAAAAGAAAAAATGTCATTTAAAAAATGGGCTTTTACATCGAGCAATTTTTGTTTTGCTTTTTAATTATCAGGATCAGTTTTTATTAACTAAAAGATCAAAGTATAAACTTCTTTGGCCATTAATTTGGGATGGCGCTTGTGCTTCTCATCCAAAGTACCCCAAGGAGGATTATTTTGATTGTGCTAAAAGAAGGGTCAAAGAAGAACTTGGGATTTTTTGTCCCTTGAAATATCTTTTTAAACTTCGATATCAGGCAAAATATAAAGATATTGGTTCGGAAAACGAAATTTGTGCTATTTTTATTGGAGTTTGTAATGACAAAATTAAGCCAAACAAAAAAGAAATTGCTGATTATAAATGGATTGATTTTAAGGAATTAAAAAAAGAAATTAAAAAGAATCCTGAGAAATTTAGCCCATGGCTTAAAAAAACCTTGAGAAAATTAAACTTCTCAAATTTATTAGATTTGATAAAAAAACTTCGTTATGAAAAAAATAGGGATTAAAATTTTAATTGGAGTAGTTTCATTTTTTTTAATAATTTTAGGAATTCAAACTTTTAGAAAAATTAAAGAGATAAATGTTTTAGAGAAAAAAGAGGGTTTGCTAAAAAGAAATTTGGAAAAAATGAAGGCAGAGAATTTAAAATTAGAAGAAGAAATTAAATATTTTCAAAACCCGCAGAATTTAGAAAAAGAAGCCAGAAAAAGATTTTCTTTAAAAAAAGAGGGTGAAAAAGTGATAATTATAACTAAATGAGGCGTGAGGAGTAAGTTTAGAGGCAGGAAGCGTGAAATATGAAAAAAATTCAATTAAAAAAAATTTATATCGGCACTAGCGGTTGGATTTATCCTCATTGGAATAAAATTTTTTATCCTCAAAAATTAAATTCTCAAGAAAAACTTAAGTTTTATTCAAATCATTTTTTAACTGTTGAAATTAATTATTCTTTTTACCACCTTCCAAAAACTTCTACTTACCAAAAATGGTATCTTGCAGTCCCAGAAAATTTTTTATTTGCTCCAAAAGTTTCTCGGTTTATTACTCATATTAAACGTTTAAAAAATGTTAAAGTTGCTTTTAGAACTTTTTTTGAAAATGCTTTAATTTTGAAAGAAAAATTAGGTCCTTTTTTAATTCAACTTCCACCATCTTTTAAATTTGACAAAGAAAATCTAAAAAAATTAAAAGAATTTTTTGAATATTTAAACAAATTAAAAGAAAAAAATAAAAAATATCACATTTTTTATGCTCTTGAGGTAAGAAATGAAACTTTTGATAATGAAAAATTTTTTGAGTTATTAAAAAAATATAATATCTCTTTAGTAGTTTCTGACTCTTCCCGTTGGGTTAAAATAGAAAAACCTGATTTGGCGAATTTTATTTATATAAGATTTCATGGTCCAGATAAACTTTTTGCTTCAAAGTATTCCAAAAGATATTTAGAGAATTATGCCCAAAAAATTAAAAAGTGGAGTCAAAAAAAATTAATTTTTGTTTATTTCAATAATGATTTTTTTGGCTTCGCCCTTGAAAATGCAAAAGATTTGATTAAAATGATTAAAATAACTGTTTAGCCCCGGTAGCTCAACTGGCAGAGCAGCAGCCTTTTAAGCTGAGGGTTGGGGGTTCGAGTCCCTCCCGGGGCAGGCAAAAGAAAAGAGAAAAGAACTTTAAAAAAATTTCCCAGCGCAACCCCAACTTTTGCACCCCGTAGTGGAAAGATAGGAGCGAGCGAAGCGAGCGACGTAAGAAACCGAAGGTGTCTTAAGCCGGGGGTCGGGGTGCAAAAAAAGGTTGGGGGTTCGAGTCCCTCCCGGGGCAGGCAAAAGAAAAGAGAAAAAAACTTTAAAAAAATTTCCCAGCGCAACCCCAACTTTTGCACCCCGTAGTGGAAAGATAGGAGCGAGCGAAGCGAGCGACGTAAGAAACCGAAGGTGTCTTAAGCCG
>JAGGUH010000022.1 GCA_021158645.1 bacterium
AGCAACACATTGTTTAAATAAATTTAAAATTTAAAATAAGATCTAAATGCCAAAAGTTAAATCAATTCCAAATGCCAAAAAAAATTCAAAATTCAAAACAAAAAAATCTAAAATCTAAAAAGTAAAATCTACATCTAAAATAATTTAAAGCGCAGAGCTCAAAGCGCAAAGCGCAAAACTACAGCGTAAAATTTAAAGCGAATTCAAATTAAATCTCAAATCTCAAAAGTCAAATCTCAAATCCACATCTTAAATGTCAAATCTTTAAGAATGGGAAGTGGGAGGTAAGAGGTGGGAAGTTAGAGGTGAGATTTAGTAATTTCTTAATTTTATTTTCCCACCTCCCATTTCCTATTTCCAATTTCTTATTTTTTGACTTTTGACTTGTAGATTTGACTTTTGAGATTTGTTTAATAAGGAAAAGACGAAAATTTGCTGTGCCCGGGGGGAGATTCGAACTCCCATGGGATTAAACCCAGTGGTTTTTGAGACCACCGCGTCTGCCAGTTCCGCCACCCGGGCTTTTTTGTTTAATGTTTTTTAAATTTAACTAATTTCTGTCTAAAAATCAAAATTAAAAATCAAAAAACAAAATAAAAAACTATAAAATTTTTAAAAGGTTGCTAATTTTCTTTATTTTTATTAAGAAAATAACTTCTTTTTTCAAAAAAGCACTTTGCTTGTTTTAATGTCTCGTTTTCAAATTGAATCGGAACAAGATCAGCAACCTGCTTAAAAGAAGACGCAACTCTTCCAAAATAAAGACATTTTAAAGCCCTAATAATTGTAATTTTCTTTGTTAAATTATAAGCATAAAAAAGATCATAAACAATTTTAACCCATAAATCCAAATCGATATTTATTTCTTTTTTTTGATACATTGTTTCTAATTTTTTATATATCTCCTTGTTTAGATATTTTTTTAATAATTTCTGATGGATATTAAATTGAGTTAAAAAAATATTTTCAAAATTTTTATAGTTAGGTTTAACATTCGGAAGAGAAAAAACTGGTTTTCCAAGAAGAGGTATTTTTTTAATTTTTACTATTTTTTTTTCTAAAGGATAAGTGGCAAGCATTCCAAATAAAGTTCCTACAACCTGTTCAAACATTGAATCTAAATTAGGTGTACTAGGTTTATGAATTTTCACACCAAGATTTACTTGACAAACTTTTGCTTTGTTAAACAAAGCATTTAAAGTCATAAAAATATCAATTCCAAATTTTTTAGTTGACTGGCTCCATTTTCGAGTCAACCAAATATCTACCAAGCGAGAAGAAAAAGCAAATTCGCCTCCGATTGGCTGCCGCACATCCCACCCCAACAATCCATAAATTAAAGGATAAACAAGATAATTAGTAATTGTAGCATCATCTTTTCTGCGAATATAAAAAGGTAAAACATATTCAAAACCGGAAAAAACTGGACTGGCTAATTTTTTAATCCAAACTGGTTTAATACTGCAAAGATCGGCATCAACTACTACTCCAACCTTTGCTTTTAATTTTTTTATTGCCAAAAAAAGATTGTAAAAATTATAACCTTTTCCTTTTATATTCTTTGGTGTTGAAATATAGATACGGGGAATATCTATTTTTGCTTTAAAAAATTCTTTTTTAGTTCCATCAGGAGAATGATTATCAACATTAATAATAACACTTTTTTTTGAAGAAAAATATTTTTTTAATCCAAAAGCAATTTTAGAAGTTACAAAACCAATAGTTTTTGCTTCGTTATAAGAAGGAATTCCAATTACTAAATCTGCCTTTTTAATTTTTTTTGGATTAATAATTAGCATCGTTGTTTTTTGATTTTTTTATTAAAATTTTTTTTAAAAATTTTTTATTTCTTTTTATTACTATTTTCTTCATTTTTCAAATGTTTGTTAAACATTACAATTAAATAAAAAATTTTGCCAGTTGGAAGAATTTAATTTTTTTAAAGGTACGGCTTCTTTTAAATTTATTTTTCCAATCTGAATTCGTTTAAGATTTTTTAAATAAGCACCACGTCTTAATTTTTGACCGATATCATACGCTAAAGATCTAATATAGCATCCCGAAGAAACTTTAGTTTCAATTTTTAAAATTGGCCATTTATATTTTAAAATTTTAACATAAAAAATTTTTACTTTTTGAGGAGAAAGTTTAATTTTTTTTCCGGCTCGAGCAAACTCATAAGCCCTTTTTCCATTTATTTTTTTGGCAGAAAATTTTGGAGGAACCTGATAAAGTTCTCCTACAAACAAAGAAAGAGTTTTTTTTATTTCTTTTAAGGAAATAGGATTTAAATTTTGATCCTCAAAAATTATTTTCCCTTCGGTGTCATAAGTTTCAGTAATTTTACCAATCTCAATTTCGGCTAAATAAATTTTTTCTTTTTTTAAAAAATTTTCTAAAAGTTTAGTGGCTTCTTTTCCAATTCCTACGATTAAAAGCCCAGAAGCAAAAGGATCTAAAGTGCCAGCGTGTCCAATTTTTTTTATTTGAGTAATTTTCCGAAGGTACTTAATTACATCAAAAGAACTAATGCCTTTTGGCTTGTCAATGAAAAGAAAACCCGATTTATACATTTTTAAATGTTTAATTTTTAGTACGCAATTCTTCCTTTTTATAAATTTTTTTTACTACAAAATATTCTAAAAAAGAAAACAAGTTAGTAGTAAGCCAATAAAGACCAATAATTGATGGCAAAGTTGAAAGAATAAAAAAAGTAAAGAGAGGCATAAAAAAATTCATTTGTTTCTGAAACATTTGACTAAATTCAAATATTTTCTTTTCTCTTTCAGAAGAAAAATTTTTTTGTTGAGGGATGTTTTTTGAATTAAATTTAGTTTGAAAAAACTGAACTGTGGCAACAAACATTGCAAATAGTAGGTTTTTTTGAGAAAGGTTTAAAACTCCAATAAATAAAGTATTAACATCTTGAGGTGCTTTTATAAAAGAATAAACTTCTTTTTGAAGAATTTCTTGAGAAAATCCAGAAAGAAAAACTTTATATAAAGCAATAATTATCGGAATCTGGACGAAAAATAAAAGAAAAGTATGAGAAGGATTTATTTTGTGTTTTTTGTAAAGTTTTTGAAGTTCTTCGGCTTGTTTCTTTAAATCTTTTTTATATTTTTGTTGAACCTCTTTTATTTGAGGTGAAATTTCAGACATTCTTTTTTGAACAACAAACGATTTTTTAAAAAAAGGAAAAATAATCAATCTAATTAAAATCACTAAAATTATCGTAGCAATTCCAATATCTTTTACTGGCAAAAGATTATAAATAAAAATTAAAAGATTAAAAATTGGTTGAATAAAAAAAGTATGAAACATAGTTTAAAATATTTTTAAGCGCAAAGTGTAAAGTGTAAAGCATAAAACTACAACTCAAAGCGCAAAGTGTAAAACTACAG
>JAGGUH010000038.1 GCA_021158645.1 bacterium
GCTTTATCTCTTCCATTGATTTATTTTTGCAGCAATCCGGCTTCATTAAATTAATTTAATCAATCTTCATTGATAAAATATCTCTTTTTATTTTTTTGTCAAGCAGATAGAGCTTTATTGCAACAAAATTGATTCCCTTCAAAAATTTTTTTGATTCGCTGATAAAATCAATCAAGAAAAAAGTATTTCGAAAAAACTTTTCGCCATACAGAAATTTTAATTTTTAAGTTTTCCACATTGACAAGAGGTTTTTTTTATTTAAAGTTTTTGCTATAAGAAAATCCAAGGTCGAGTTTTAGATGAAAAATAGTTACTATAAAAATATGGATTTTAAAGATTCATTAAAAAAACCATCAGGTATTGTTGTTTTAATAACTTTAATTTTTGTTTTGGGAGTTTTATTTTGGAAAATTGATGGAATTAAAGAAATGCTAACAGGATTAGTAGGAACAGAGGAAAAAGCGATTTTATCTTTAGAGAGCAGTAAAACAAACTGCCGAGTTGGAGAGAAAGTTAATTTAAATTTGAAATTGAATTCAAACAATCAAGACATTGTAGCACTTGATGCTTTCATAAAATATAATCCTGATTATTTTGCTTTAAAAAGCATTGATACTTCTAATTCAATTTTTGGAGTTAATAATGAATGTACTTATCAGGGCAATTTCTGCCAATTGACTAATTTTAACACTCCTACTAATTTTAGCACTCCTGGAGTAGTAGAAATAGTTCAGGCAAAACCAAGCCCTGGAGTAAATAATTCTGATGGTTTAGTGGCTCAATTACAATTTCGATGTTTGAAAAAAATGAATTTCTCAGAAGATAATTTTACTATTGATTTAAATAAATCCAATGTGATTTTAGACAGTGAAGATGGAGAAAATGTTTTAAGTGGAGTTAATAATCTTATTTTAAACATTATTGCCGGTTCTTCTGCTTCTGGAAAATTAAAAATAAAGCGAGTTCAAGGAAAGAGAAATAAACCATTAGTGTTTATAATAAGGATATTAGATGTTGATACCGAAAAAATAATTAAAGAAATAAATAAATCCGTTTCTGATTGTGATGAACAGGAATTTGAAGTCGATCCTAAAGTTGAACCAGGATCCTATTTGATTAAAGTAAGAGCAGCCGGCTATTTAGCAAAAAAAATTACTGCAAATTGGCCTCCATCTCAAGTTATTGAAGTCCCTATTTTAAGAGCCGGTGACCTGAACGGAGATGGAATTATAAATGAATTGGATTGGAGTTTATTGCATGGACATTGGCATAAACCTTTTGAATCTGGAGATTTTAATTCTGATGGAATTATCAATACTTTAGATTGGAGTTTTATGAACCGCAATTGGGGACTTACCGAAAGTTAGAAAGTATTAAAAAAAATTAAACTTTAGTTTTTTATTAAAATTACTAAATTTTTTTAAAGATTATGGACAAACATTTTTCAAATCAACAAGTTAAATTTATTATATTTCTCTTATTAGGAAGTGTAGCTTTGGCTTTTTTAATACTTGTATTAATTGAAAAGATGTCTTTTTTTCCAGGAGGAATATATTCTCCTCCTGATTTAAAAGTTCCAAGAAAGACACCGAAGGTTTTTTTAGAAATGAAGGTTTCCTCTGACCAAATTTCAGATTCAAAAACCTTGCCAGTGTCTCTTTATCTTAACTCTCAAGGAAAAAAGGTAGATGGGATTGGAATTGTAATTTTATATGATCCTAAATTTTTAGATATTGACGCTTCAAGAATCATTGCCGAGAATTCAGAGTTACCAAAAGTAATTTTTCCGGTAAAGAATATGCCAAAAGGAGAACTTAGATTTTCTTTAATTTCTTCAGTTGATGGATATTTCCAAGGTAAAGGAAAAATTGCCACATTGAAATTTAAAGTTCTTCGAGAAGGAACAACCGATTTGAATTTTAAATTTAGACCTGGCGCTACTGATGATTGTAATGTTGCTTTATATAAAAAAGGCATTGATGTTTTAGAAGAAGTAAGAGGTGGAGGACAAATTTTCTTGACTTTTGCTAAATAAAATTAATGGGACAAGTTAATTCTTATAATAAATTTTTAAAATTTCTTTTTTTAGTAGGAAGTTCTATCTTTTTTTTATTTTTATTTTCTTTTTCTACTCAAGCGGCAACATTAGATCTTTCAAGTACTTCTACTTCGTTTCAGGTAGGGGATATTTTTGAAGTTCAAATTCTTCTTGATACTCAAAATAGCCAAATTGACGGTGTTGATATTCATTATTTGAATTACGACAATTCATTATTGGAAGTTCAAGATGCTGATTCGGCTACCTCCGGGGTCCAAATAGCACCTGGTTCTTTATTGCAAGAGACATTAGTAAATTCAGTTGAGGCAACTTCTGGTAAAATTGATTTTTCTCAAGTAACTAATCCGGGAACTACTTATAACGGTAATGGGATTTTAGCCACAATTACTTTTAAAGTTTTATCCGAAGGTACAACCACTTTAACTTTTGATTTTACTTCGGGAGATACTACCGATTGCAATGTGGCTTCTGAAGGATCAGATATTTTATCAAGTGTTGGAACTTTAACTTTAACTTTTAGTTCTTCTTCTATATCTACTTGTGAAGATTTAGGTGGCACCTGTCAAGATAATCCTTGCGATCAATATCATAATTGTTCTTCTTTAAATGGAAGTTGTGATTCTGGCTATTGCTGTTCTGGTGATTGTTTGCCAAATTGCACTGATTTAGGCGGTGTTTGTAAATCTAATTCTTGCAGCAATTATAATAATTGTTCTTCTTTAAGTGGTTATTGTGATTCTGGACATTGTTGTTCTGGTTCTTGTACCGCTAAAAGTAGCGGTGGTGGCGGAGGCGGTGGTGCCTCGATCGATCGAACTCCACCTACGATTAGTGAAATTCGAGTAAAAGAACTTACCACTTCAACTGCTTTAATTTATTGGAAGACAAATGAAAGAGCAACTTCAAAAGTTAACTATGGAACCTCAAGCGAGGAATATAATTTTTCTACTTCTTCTTCTGCTTTAGTTTCAGAACACCAAATTTTGATTCAAGATCTTTTACCGGCTACCAGATATTATTTTGTGGTAATCTCTAAAGATTCTTCTGGAAATCAAAGGACATCAGAAGAGTTTGATTTTCAGACCCTTATTGTACCTCAAAAGAAAAATTTGGGAAAGATAGAAGTATTTCTTACTGAAAATTCTTTCGAAGGAAGCCCTTTAGAAAAAGTTACTTTAACATTGCTACCTCTTAATTATCAATGTGTTACCGATAAAAATGGAAAATGTGCTTTTGAAGATATACCGGAAGGAATTTATTCTATTAAAGGAGAAAAAAAGAATCATATTTCTTATACCAAAAAGAATATAGAGGTAGTAAAAAACAAAACTATTCAGGTAAAAATTTATCTTAAAGAAGAAAAGAAAGCAGAATCGGGATCGAAAGAAAGAGGAGAGACGACAATATCGGTAATTTTTACTCAAAACCTTTATCCGGGGCAAAAAAACGAGCAGGTAAAAAAACTTCAAGAATTGCTGGCTACTGACAAAGATATCTATCCAGAAGGTTTAATTACTGGTTATTATGGAACCTTGACTACAAAAGCAGTACAAAAATTTCAATGCAAATATAATATTATCTGTTCTGGCAGTCCTCAAACCACTGGCTGGGGATTAGTTGGCTCAAAAACAAGAAAGAAATTAAATGAAGTATTTGGGAAGAAAAAGACCATAGATAAAAATCGTGAGGCATTAATTGAAGCAATTAAAGAACAAATTAGATATCTTCAAAAACTTGTACTTCAACTCATTGCTCGTTTAAATAAACTTATTGAGCAAAGAAAATTAAAATTAAAAAGATAATCTATGTTTTTGTTAGAGTTTTATCTTTTGCCTTTATTTTTGGCAATAATTTGTAGTACCAGTTGGTTGGTATTTTTTTATTTTTATACTCCAAAAAAAACAACTAAAATTTCTTTTTTGTTTGAATCGTTATTTTTTGGAATATGCTTGGGGATAATTACTTCTGCAGTTGAGTTTTTTCTTATAAAAAAGATATTTTTTCTTTTTAACATATCTCCAGTACTTTTTACCTATTTTCAAAATTTTAAGCAGATAATTATAGTTGGAATTTTTTCTTTTTTAATTATTGCTCCAATTGAAGAACTTTTTAAATTTCTGTTTTTAATCCAATTCTTTTTTAAAAGAAAGAACTTTTTTGATCAAATTGTAGATGGAATCAAGATTGGAGTTTGGTTTGGATTAGGATTTGTTTTGACGGAAAATTATTTATATTTTTTGAATCATTTTTGGACTTTGCCTTTTAAAGAATTTTTTTGGATTTTTTTGGTAAGATTATTTATTTCTACTTTAGCCCATGCTCTTTATGGATCTATAGCGGGTTATTACTTGATATTATCAAGATTTAGCAAGGAAAAAAAAGATTTATTCTTAAAAGAAGGAGTTCTTGCTTGTTTGTTATTTCATGGGAGTTTTAATTTTTTGCTTTTTACTCCATTTAGTTTACCGTCTTTGTTTCTTTTATCTTTGGCTCTTATAATTGTTATTATTTGGTTTCATCAAAAAAGAAATTTGGAGTTTAAAAATTTTGACCAAAATAATTAAAGTTCTTATTTTGGACTTGAAGCAAGAAATAAAATTTAATAAAATTTAATAAAACTTTTGGAGCAGAGTTGGCGTGGAAATTGAATTATTAACTTTAAAAAGTTATGTTTTTTGATATTTTTTAGAAATTTTTAACGATTTAAGTTTTTGTAAAAACAATTTTTATTTTTTTGCTATGGCTACTTTTTATACTCATATTGAAAAAAATATTCTTAAAACTTGGACTTTAATATCAGTGTTTTTGATATTTATTATTGGAATTGGCTGGTTTTTTAGTTATCTTTTTAATTCTCGAATAATTTTATTAATTGCTGTAGTAATTAGTGTTACTCAAACATTTTTAAGTTATTTTTATTCTGATAAAATCATTCTTTCAATGGTAAAAGCAAGAAGGATCGAAAAGAAAGATAATCCGGAACTTTATCGGATTGTGGAAAATTTATCTATTACTGCTGGGCTTCCAATGCCTCAGGTTTATATTATGGACGAACTTCAGCCAAATGCTTTTGCTACTGGAAGAAATCCAAAACATTCGGCAATAGTAGTAACTGCCGGTCTTTTAGAAAAATTAGAGAAATCAGAACTTGAAGGCGTTATTGCCCATGAACTTTCTCATATTAAAAATAAAGATATTTTTCTTGGAAGTATCGTTGTTGTTTTAGTCGGAATAGTTGCTTTGGTTTCAGATTTCTTTTTGAGATCGCTTTTTTGGTTTGGTCCAAGAAGAGATTCTGAAAGAGAAGGTGGCGCCATTTTTTTGATTTTAGGAATTATTGCGGCAATTTTAGCGCCAATTGCGGCAACTTTGATTCAGTTGGCAATTTCTCGAAAAAGAGAATTTTTAGCCGATGCTTCTGCAGTTCTTTTAACAAGATATCCTGAAGGGTTAGCAAGGGCTTTAGAAAAAATTGCCTCTGATAAAGTTCCTTTAAGAGTTGCCAGTAATGCTACGAGTCACCTTTTTATTGCTTCTCCATTTAAAGGCAATCAAACAAAGAACTGGTTTGCGAAAATTTTTATGACTCATCCGCCAATCGAAGAAAGAATTAAAGCATTAAGAGAAATGGAAATACAATAATATTTATTATTTAAAAAATTCCAAAATCAAAATTCCAAATTCTAAATAGGTTCAAAATTCAAATAACCAAAATTCAAAACAAAAAAATCTAAAATCTAAAAAGTAAAAAGTAAAATCTACATCTTAAATAAGTATAAACGTAAAATTTAAAGCGCAAAGCGTAAAACTACAACTTAAAGCGCAAAGCGAATTCAAGTTAAATCTCAAATGTCAAAACTCAAATCTCAAATCCAAATCTTAAATCTCAAATCTAAATTTTTAATGCCAAATGTCAAAAAAAATTCAAAATGCAAAAATCAAAATTCAAAATGACAATTCAAAATTCAAAAAGAATATCCCTCCCCCACCTTAATCCTCCCCCTTCC
>JAGGUH010000029.1 GCA_021158645.1 bacterium
GTATAATGGCTATTATACCTGCCTTCCAAGCAGGGGATGAGGGTTCGATTCCCTCTGCCCGCATAGCAAGTTTTCGTCTTTTCCTTATTAAAAAAATTACAAATCCCAAATTACAAACAAATTCAAAATCCCAAACAAAAAAATCTAAAATCTAAAAAGTAAAATCTACATCTAAAATCTAAAATTTTTAGGAATAGGAAGTGGGAAGTGAGAGGTGAGAAGCGAGAAATGGGAAGTGGGAAAAGGGAAATCAAGATATTTGTAGATATTTGTTGTTTGCCAACGATTTTATTACTTATTCACGAGTTCACAAGTTTTCAATATTAAAAAATCCGAAATCCGAATTTCGAAATTCGAAACAATAACCAAAATTTAAATGTTCAAAATGCCCACCTCCTCCTATTTCCTCCCCCTCCCAGAGGGAGGGGGAGGATTAAGGTGGGGGAGGGATATTCTTTTTGAATTTTGAATTGTCATTTTGAATTTTGATTTTTGCATTTTGAATTTTTTTTGACATTTGGCATTAAAAGTTTAGATTTAAGATTTAAGATTTAAGATGTGGATTTGACATTTGAGATTTAAGATTTTAACTTGAATTCGCTTTGAGTTTTACACTTTAGTTTTGCGCTTTGCGTTTTGAATTTTACGCTAAATTGGTTTTTGATTTGTACTTTGAATTTGAGCAAATTGACCTTAATTTTTGCGTTATGAAAAATTTTTCAAAAATAGTAGGGGCGAAAGGAGAAGAAATAGCCCAAAGATTTTTTAAAAGGAAAGGATTTGAAATTTTAGAGAAAAATTATAAAAGAAAATTTTTCGAAATTGATCTAATTATTAAAAAAAGAAATAAAATTCATTTTGTTGAGGTAAAAACCGTTCTTTTTCCTTCACGAATTTCAGCCGAGGAACATTTAAATCAATCTAAATTAAAAAAAATCAAAAAAGGAGCCCTTTTTTATTTAAGGGAAAAAAAGATTGATTTTGAAAAATTAAAAGTCCAGATTGATTTTTTGGCAGTTGAGATTTTTTTGAAATTAAAAAAGACAAAAATTAGATGGTTTCAAAGTATTTATTAAAAATTATTACAAAAAAAGAAAAAGAAACGCAAAAAATAGGCAAAATTTTAGCCGAAGAAATTTTAAAGACAAAAATAAACACAAGACCAAGAATAATTGCTTTAATTGGCGAACTGGGAAGTGGAAAAACAACTTTTATAAAAGGCTTTGCTTCTGGTTTGAGAATTAACAAAAAAATTATCTCGCCAAGTTTTTTAATTTTTAAAGAATATCCGTTTTTATATAAAAAAGAGAAATATACATTTTATCATTGGGATCTTTATCGTCTAAATCAAAAAAAAGAGATTTTTGATTTGGGATTTAAAAAAATTATTGGAGATTCAAAAAATATCGTTGCTATTGAGTGGGCTGACAAAATAAAAGATATTTTACCTAAAAATTCTTTTAAAATTTATTTTTATCATAAAAGTCCTAAAGAAAGAAAAATTAAATTTAAAATTAATTGATAAAAATTTTTTATTATGCTTTTTTTATTAATTGACGCTAATGCTTTAATTCATAGGGTTTTTTATGCCTTGCCTCATTTAACCACAAAAAACAAAGAACCAATTCAAGCCGTTTATGGTTTTTTTTCGGTTCTTTTAAAGATATTAAAAGAAGTTAAACCGAATTATATTGCTGCCTGCTTTGATCTTCCATCTCCTACTTTTAGACACAAGAGATATAAAGAATACAAAGCCACCAGGCCAAAAACGCCAGAAGAACTTTCGTCTCAAATTCCAAAAATAAAAGAGGGATTAAAGTTTTTTAATGTTAAAATTTTTGAGAAAGAAGGATACGAAGCCGATGATTTTATTGATACCCTATCAAAAAAAATTTCGGAAAAATTTCCGGAAGCAAAAATCATTATTCTTTCTGGAGATTTGGATACTTTACAAGTAGTGAGGAATGAAAAAATAGTTGTTATGAGTTTTAAAAAAGGAATCACGGAAACAAAAATTTATGATGAAAAAGAGATAATGAAAAAGTTTGGTTTAAAACCATTTCAAGTTCCAGATTTTAAAGCGCTTTGTGGTGATCCGTCTGACAATATTCCTGGAGTTAAAGGCGTTGGCAAAAAAACTGCCCAAAAACTTTTAGAAGATTTTGAAACTATTGAAAATTTATATTCTCAACTTGAAAAAAATTCTTTAAAATTTAAAAAATATTCTAAAAAAATTATTGAATCATTAAAAGAAAGCAAAAATCAGGCATTTTTTTCAAAATTTTTAGCCACAACAAGATGTGATGTACCGGTAAAATTTTCTTTAGAAGAATTAAAAATCAATCCCTTGCCTCAAAAAATAAAAGAATTTTTTAAAAAATACGAGTTTTTTTCATTAATAAAAAGGGCCGATGAAGTTTTTAAAGAAAAAATTAGTCAAACTTTATTTTAATGATTTTTTTAAAAAATTTTTATAAAAAAATTTCTTTATTTTTTTCCTCAAAAGAATTTCTCTTATTTTGGGGCTTGTTTTTGTTTTTTCTTGCGTTTTTAATTTTATGCAAGTTTTTTAAGATAGAATTTTTTTGGATTTTGTTTTCTTTTTTAGTTTTTAGTTTTCTTTTAACTATTATTTCTTGGAACTCCTTTTTTAAAGGAAGACGAACGCTTCTTGAGAAAATTTATTGGACTCAAATTATAGAATTTTTGGTTGATCCGGTGATTGCTTATGATAAAGATTTTTATATCGTTGTTTTTAATAAAGCAGCCGAGAAATTTTTCTCTTTGGGAAAAGAAGAAGTACTTGGAAAAAAAATTAGCCCTCAAAAAGTAAACGATTCTCGATGGCAATTTTTATGTCAAATAATTTTTCCTTCTTTGGCGCCGGCAGTAAGAGTAGAAGGTAAATTTAAAAACTTTGAGATATTCAAAATTATTTTTGATGATCCTTATAGAGAATTAAAAGTTTATTTTGGAAAAATTTTTGATAAAAAAGAGGGAACTCTTGGTTTTGTAAGGGTGATTCAAGATTTAACACGCCAAAAACTTCTTTTAAGAGAAAAAAGCGAATTTTTAAACATTGCCGCTCATAATTTAAATACTCCGGTTTCAGAAATTAAATGGGGATTGGAATCATTAGAAAAAATGCTTCCAGATTCGGTTCCTCCTCAAGTTAAAAAATTAGTTTTAAAAATTAAGAATATTTCTTCTAATCTTACTGAAATTATTGACGATCTTTTAAACGTTGTAAGAATTGAAGAAGGAAAATTTGGTTATCAATTTAAAAAAATAGAATTGAATCAGTTAGTAGAAGAAGAAAAAGAAAAATGGATTAGGATTGCCGAGAGATATCAAGTGAAAATTTATTTTGGTTCACAAAAAAAAGAAATTTTTGTTTTTTGCGATCCGGGGAGAATTAAAATTGTTTTAGATAATCTAATTGAAAACGCTTTAATTTATAATGTAAAAAATGGAGAAATTTATCTTAAAACTGAAGTCATTTCAGAAAAACCATTTGCTTTAGTTTCAGTAAAAGATACTGGAATTGGAATCCCCCAAGAAGAACAAGAAAAAATTTTTAAAAAATTTTTCAGAGCAAGAAACGCTTTAAAATACAAGACCGAAGGTATTGGTTTGGGACTTTGTATTGTAAAAAATATTATTGAAAGACATGGCGGAAAAATTTGGTTTGATTCAATTGAAAATCGGGGTACAACTTTTTATTTCACTTTGCCTCTAAAAAAAGAACTCATACCTCCAAAAGAATCTCTTATTACCTGATGCCTTGCTTATCCATTAAATTCTTTAAATTCTTTGCTTACGTGCTTTAAAGCACGTAAGCAAAGAAAAAATTATTTTTGATGTAAAATTCTAAAATGCCAAAGTGCCTAAATACCAAAATGCCTAAATGCCAAAGTGCCTAAATGCTAAAATGTTAAAATGTTTTATTTAAAAGGCAAAATTATAAATCTAAAAAAGGAGTGGCTAATAATTGAGGTAAATAATATTGGATTTAAAGTATTTTTGCCAAAAAGAGAAATTGTTTCTTTAAAATTATTTCAGTTTCAAAAAATTTATACTTTTTTTTATTACAATCTTTCTCAAAACAATTTTTCAATTTTTGGTTTTTTAGAAGAAAAAGAATTTTATTTTTTTGAAATTTTAGTAGGATTGCCTAAAATTGGTCCAAAAATTGCATTGGCAATTCTTGATTTAGCCGATATTGATACCTTGATTTCAGCGATAAAAAACCAAAAAACAGAGTTTTTTTCAAAAATTCCAGGCGTTGGAAGGAAAACGGCTCAAAGAATGATTCTTGAACTTAACTCAAAAATAAATCAAATTGAAAAACTTGCCTCAAAAGAAATCAAAGAAAAAGATTTTGAACTTATTGAAGTTTTAGAAAGTTTAGGTTTTAAAAGAGAAAAAATTTTTCCTATTTTAAAAAAGATAAATCCTGATTTGAAATTTGAAGAAAAAATAAAAGAAGCAATTAAAATACTTTCTTCTTA
>JAGGUH010000048.1 GCA_021158645.1 bacterium
GATGTAGGTTTTAGATTTAAGATTGAAAATTGAAAATTTTAAATTTTAAATTTATTATGGAAGATATTAAATCAATAACATTGCAAAGTTAAATCAAAAATCAAATATCAAAAATCAAAATGAAAAATCAAAAAGAACAAAAAGAATTAAAGAAAAAAGAAAAAGTTTTATTTTTAATTCTTTTTGAACTTTGAATTTGTTTGGGATTTATAATTTGTAATTTTGAATTTGGAATTTTCTTAAATAATAGCCATCTATAAATATTTATTTGAATGTATTTAAACTCGTTAATAAATAATTTAAATAAATTTATTAAATTCTAATTATAAATTATTTTCTTGCCTCTAACCTCCCACTTCACACTTCTAACCTTTATTAGTAGTGGACCGGAAGGGAATCGAACCCTCAATCTTCCCGTTGCGAACGGGACGTTTTACCACTAAACTACCGGCCCTGTTTGATTTTAGATTTTATTTCTTTTATTTTTTGAGTCAAAAAGGCAGCTTCTTCAAATTGAAGATTTCTCTGGGCTAACTCAAGTCGATTTTCTAAATTTTTAAGATAGAATTTAAAAAATTCCTCTTTAGGGGTTGATTTTATTTCTTCTAATTCTTTGGTGGGCAGAGTAATTTTAATTTCTTTTATAACTGGTCTTGGCTTAATTTTATGAATCACATTGTATTTTTCTTGAATCTTTCTTCTCCTTAAAGTTTCTTCAATTGCTTTTTTCATTGATTTGGTAATCCTATCAGCAAACATTATTATATGCCCTTCAGGATGGCGAGAAGCCCTTCCCATTACCTGAATTAAAGAAGTTTGGTCCCTTAAAAACCCTTCTTTGTCAGCGTCCAAAATTGCAATTAAAGAAACTTCGGGCAAATCAAGCCCTTCTCTTAAAAGATTAATTCCAACAAGCACATCATATTTTCCTTCTCTTAATTCATTTAAAATTGAAGGCCTAATTAAAGTTTTAATTTCTGAATGAAAAAAGGCGGCTTTAATTTTTTTCTCTTTTAAATAACCGGCTAAAGTTTCGGCTAATTTTTTGGTAAGAACCAAAACTAATACTCTCTGATTCTTTTTAACTCTTTTTTCAATTTCTTTTATTAAAACCTCAATCTGGTTTTTAGTGGGCTTGACTTCAATCGAAGGATCTAAAAGATAGGTAGGCCGAATTAATTGTTCCACAATTTGAAGTGATTTTTTTCTTTCAAAATCAGCCGGAGTAGCAGAAACAAAAATTGCTTGGGAAATTTTTTTTAAAAATTCATCAAATTTTAAAGGTCGGTTATCCAAAGAAGAAGGCAATCTGAAACCATATTCAATTAAGATAAGTTTTCTTGATTTTTCTCCTTCATACATTCCCTTTATTTGGGGAATTGTCATATGGCTTTCATCAATAAAAATTAAAAAATCTTTTTTGAAAGAAAAAATAAAATAGTCAAGCAAAGTAAATGGTGGCTCGCCTTTTTTTCGAAAATCCAAATGCCTTGAGTAATTTTCAATCCCCTTACACCAGCCAACTTCTTTTAACAAAGAAAGATCATAATCGGTTCTTTTTTGAAGCCGATATGCCTCGATAATTTTTCTTTGTTTTTTAAATTTTTTAACTTGCTCTTGAAGTTCTAATTTAATATTGGCAATAGCAATATCTAATTTTTCTTTTTCAGACAACCAAAATTTAGCGGGAAAAATTTTTAAAGAATTAATTTTTCTAAATTTGTTAAAGCAACCCTGACTCTCATAAATTTCTTTAATTTTTCCTAATTCAATTTTTAAACGATAAATAGTGCTTCCAGTTGGAGAAAAAATATCAACAAAATCTAAACGGGTTCGAAATCTGCCCGGAAAGAAGTCATATTCACCTCTCTCATATTGTAAATCAACTAAACACTGAAATAATTCTCTTCGAGTAATTTTCTGTTCTTTTTTTAAATTTAAAACAAGGTTTTGATAAGTTTTTGGAGAACCTAAATTGTAAATACAGGAAACCGAAGATACAACAATAACATCATTCCGAGTCAAAACTGACTGCACTGCTTCATGTCTCAATTGATCAATTTTTTCATTAATTTTGGCATCTTTAGCAATATAAGTATCGGTTTGAGGAAGATATGCTTCAGGTTGATAATAATCATAATAGGAAACAAAATAATGAACCGCATTTTTAGGAAAGAATGATTTAAATTCTTCATAAAGTTGAGCGGCTAATGTTTTATTATGAGAAATAATCAGAGTTGGCTTCTGAATTTTTTCAATAACTGAAGCCATCGTATAAGTTTTTCCAGAACCAGTAACTCCAAGAAGGGTTTGAAAACGATATTTCTTTTTTATTCCTTTAACTAATTTTCTTATTGCTTGTGGCTGATCACCAGTTGGCTTAAATTTCGAGACAATTTTAAATTTCATAGCGATTTTTTGCTATTAGTTTTTTTAACAAATACTAAGAGGTTTTTTATATTAAATATTCTCCTTTTTCTTGATCTCTAATAATTTTTCCTCCTTCAAGACAAACAACTCGTTTCTGAATTTTATCAATAATTTCTTTATTGTGAGTTGCCAAAATTGTTGTTGTTCCTAATTCATTAATCTTTAACAAAAGATTAATTATTTCCCAACTATTAATTGGATCTAAATTTCCCGTTGGTTCATCGGCAATAATAACATCGGGTTGATGAACTAAAGCCCGAGCAATAGCAACTCTTTGCTGTTCCCCGCCAGAAAGTTCATAAGGAAAATTATCCTTCTTCTCTGAAAGCCCAACCAATTCTAAAAGTTGAGGCACCAATTTCTTAATTTTACTTTGGCTTCGACCGCAAACCTCTAAAGCAAAAGCGATATTTTCAAAACAGGTCTTTTTTGGAAGAAGTTTAAAGTCCTGAAAAACCATTCCAATTCTTCGGCGAAGTTCTGGAAGTTGATTTGGCTTAAGTTGATTTATTTCTACACTCTGAAAAAAAACCCTTCCTTTAGTAGGTTTTTCCTCACCAATCAAAAGCTTTAAAAGAGTTGTCTTGCCAGCGCCTGATTTTCCAACTAAACAAATAAATTCTCTCTCCTTTATCTCTAAGTTAATATCCTCTAAAGCAATTGAATGGAAATGATTTCCCTTATAAATTTTGCTAACATTTTTAAAAAAAATCATATTTTAAAAATTTAAAAATTTATCAATTTTTCCCTCAAAAACATCCTCTATATTTTCAACCTCAATTCCACTTCGATGATCCTTTACTAAATGATAAGGATCTAAAATATAAGATCTAATTTGATGTCCCCATTCAATTTGGATTTTACCTTTAATTTCTTCAATTTCTTTTTTCTTTTGTTCTTCTAAAAGATGATAAATTTTTGATTTTAAAATTTTTAGAGCCATTTCTTTATTCTGTCCTTGAGACCTTTGAGTTTGACATTCCACTACCAGCCCTAATGGTCGATACTTCACTCTTACGGCAGTTTCTCTTCGATTAACATATTGACCACCAGGACCTGATGCCCGAAAGGTCTGTATTTCAATATCTCCTGAATCTAAAATTATATCAGATTCTTTTACTTCCTTCAAATACGGCAGAATTTCAACATAAACAAAAGATGTATGACGCAATCCTTTACTTGAAAATGGAGAAATTCTTACCAAACGATGAACTCCATTTTCGTTTTTTAAATATCCATAAGCATAATCTTTCTTAACTAAAATTGTTGCTTCAGACAAAAGTTTTGCTTTTGTTTTTCCAGAATATTCCTGCCAGTTTGCTTTTAAAATTTCATATTTCCAATTTTTTCTTTCAAAAAACTTCTGATACATTTCAAAAAGCATCCGACAAAAATCTTTAGCATCATCACCTCCGGCTCCAGAAATAAAATTTATAATTGTCCAATTTTTATCATATTTTCCTTTAAATTTCAATCTAACCTGATATTCTTTGATTTTCTCCTTAACTTCTTTAAGTTTTTTTTCAATTTCTGAAAAAAGCAAAGCGTCTTTAAACCCAAAAATTTCTTTTAACTCAAAAAATTGATTTTTTAATTTTAAAAACTCTTCAACTTCTGATTTCAATTTCCCATATTCCTGAAAAATTTTACCAGCATCTTTATTTTTTTCAAAAAAATTCTCTTTTTTTATTTCTTCCTCGTATTCTTTTATTTTTTTTTCTTTCTTCCCTAAATCAAAGACAGTCCTCCAAAAAGAGGAATTTTTCTTCAATTTCTTTAAATTCTTTCTCTAAAAATTCTTTTTTTATTCCAAAATTCATATTTAATATATGATAATAAAATTTGAATTTATTGCAACTTTTCTAAATTTTTGATAGAATTCTATAAAAATGAAAATTGAAATCGATCAAAGCATAAATTTAAAAACATTTTTATTAACGCAAAAGAGAAAAAAGGAATTCAAAAAATTTTCCACAAAATTAGTAAACCTCAAATTTTCATTTATTGGATTTTCACTATTTTAATTTTTCTTCTTTAAAAAATTAAAAGAAGAAAAATTTCTTTTTCAAAAGAAAACATCAATTTTCAACAGATTGATAAAAAATCAAAAACGTATTATATTGTATATTACTTATAAAATTGCTACGGGTTTAATTCAGTCAGATACCAGAATAAATTCAAAAGATATTTTAAGAATAATAATAAAATAAAAAAAATCGGGTAGTTTTATGGATGCTTAAATCTCTAAAAAACCAAGAGTAAATCAGTATCCTTATCCGATTTCTGATTAAAAGTATAAACAAATAGATTGTTTTTATTAAGATATAACTTGTTTTTAATCAAAATAGATATGCAAGAAATTCTAAAAATTAAATCAATAAAAGCCGAAGAAATTTTGGCTTCGAATGGAAAACCAACCTTAAAAGTAGAAGTTTTTTTGGAAAATGGAATTTCTCAAAAATTTAAAGTCCCGATTGGAACCTCAAAAGGCAAAAAAGAAGCCAAAGAAATAAGAGATAATAATCCAAATTATTTTTTAGGATTAGGAGTCAAGAAAGCAATTAAAAATATCAAAGAAGTTATTGAGCCAAAATTAGTCGGAGAAAATGTTTTTTTACAAGATAAAATTGACCAAATTTTAATTGAACTTGATGGCACTAAAGATAAATCAAAGTTAGGAGCAAACGCTTTAATTGGAGTAAGTGCAGCGTCTTTAAAAGCAGCTTCAAAAGCAAAAAAGATGCCCTTATGGAAATATGTTTCTCAAATCTATAATTTTTCACCAAAAATTCCCGGTTTTTTAATGAATTTTGTAAATGGCGGCAAGCATTCTTTTTCTCCTTTAAAATTTCAAGAGTATTTATTTGTAATTGAAGGCAAAATTAAAGTACTTGAGAGATTAAATTTGGCTTATTTTGTTTTTGAAAAACTAAAAGAGAAAGTAAAAATGTTGGGTGTTAAAGGAATTGGTGTCGGAGATGAAGGAGGAATTGTTTTTCCTTTTAAAGACGAAAAACTTCCTTTAAAAATTTTAAATGAAATCATTTCCTCCCTCCCACCTCTCACCTCCCACTACTCACTTCCACTTTTAGGTTTAGATTTTGCGGCTTCAAGTTTTTACAAAAATGGATTTTATGAAACTTCTTCTAAAAATCTAACTTCGCAAGAGATGCTGAAATATATTTTAGAAATTACTAAAAAGTTTAATCTTTTCTATCTTGAAGATCCTTTTTGCGAAGATGATTTTGAAAGTTTTAAAAAATTAAATTTAGAAACTAAAAATTTTAACTTCCCCTCTTTCGTAGTTGGAGATGATTTAACAGTAACCAACGAAACCTTAATTGAGAAGGCAGGAAAAATGAAGGCAATTTCAGGAGTAATTATTAAACCAAACCAAATCGGCACTATTTCCGAAACCATTAAGGCAATCAAAATGGCTCAAAAATTGAACTTAAAAATAATTGTTTCTCATCGAAGCGGAGAAACTGAAGATAATTTTTTGGCTGATTTTGCAGTTGGCGTTGGGTCTGATTTTTCAAAAATGGGAGGAATTTGTCGAGGAGAAAGAATTGTAAAATACAACCGAATAATCGAAATTGAAAATGAAATCCAATCCATTTAATTACTTTCAAACAATTAAGTAAAAATAAATTTAGGAAAAAAAATAAATAAAAAATGAATAAAAAAAAGTTTTTGAAATTCTTGATAGGAGTAATGCTTTTAGGAGCATTCTTAATGATGGTTTATGGAGCAAATCAAGATTCAGCCACAATGGATGAAAAAGCCCATATTCCGGCTGGTTTTGCTTATTTGAAATTTAAAGATTATCGGCTTAATCCAGAACATCCACCTTTAGCAAAAGATATTGCCGCTTTGCCCTTAATGCTTTTTAAACTAAATTTTCCCTTAAATTCATCATCTTGGCAAAAAGATGTTAATGGTCAATGGGAGGTTGGAGATTTATTTTTATATCAAAGCGGAAATAATGCTGACAAAATTATTTTTTGGGCTCGATTTGGATTAATTATTCTTACTTTAATTTGCGCTCTTTTTATTTATAAATGGGCTAAAGAACTTTTAGGAGAAACTTGGGGACTCTTGCCTTTCTTTTTATTTCTATTCTCACCTCAAGTTTTAGCCCATGGCCATTATGTTACTACCGATATTGCTGCTACTTTTGGCTTTTTGCTTTGCTTTTATTTCTTTTTAAAATTTTTAGAAAAACAAACTTCGAAAAACTTAATTTTTGCCGGGCTTTCTTTTGGAATAAGCCAACTTTTTAAATTTACTTGTGCTTTTGCAATTCCAATTCTTTTCTTGGTTCTTTTATATTTTGTAAAAAAATATCATTTGGGCTTTAAAGGGTTTATTTCTACATTTATTGGATTGATTTTGATATTTTTAATTGGATACTTTTTAGTTTATCTTTTTTATCTTTTTCATACTTGGAATTATCCGATCCAAAAAAATTATTCTGATACAAAAATTATTTTAAGATCTTTTGCTGGAGGAGAAGATCCGCATCTTTTAACCTGTAAAAAATGGCAAGGAAATTTATTAAGGCAATCAAGGTGCTTGGCGGAAATTGATCTTCTAATGACAAAAAACAGATATTTAAGGCCATTAGGACATTATCTTTTAGGACTTTTAATGGCTTTCCAGCGTTCTCAAGGAGGCAATACCGGTTATTTTATGGGCGAAGTTTCATCTTCGGGTTGGTGGTACTATTTTCCTTTAGTATTTTTAATAAAAGAACCAATTCCTTCTTTAATACTAATTTTTATCTCTCTAATTCTTCTAATCAAAATTTTATTCTTTAAAAGAAAACCGATTTTTGAGAGTAAAAATCATTTGCCATCTTTACATCAATTTCTAATGCTTTCTTTTGTCATTTTATACTGGACTTATAGTGTTCATTCTCCTTTAAATATCGGCATTCGCCATATCTTACCAACAGTACCTTTTATTTATATTTTATCGGCTGGCTGTTTAAAACAATGGATAAAACCTTCAATTAAAATTTTTCCAAAAAATTTAATTTTAAAAGCAATTGTAATTGGGTTTAGAGAAATAAAGTTTCATTTTAAACTCTTACTGCTTTTTGTTCTCTTAATCTGGTACCTGGCTGAAACAATTTATATTTTCCCTCATTTTATTGCTTATTTCAACCAATTCGCCGGAGGTCCCAAAAATGGTTATAAATATGTAGTTGATTCAAATTTAGATTGGGGGCAGGATCTAAAACGCTTAAAAAATTATGTAGAAAAAAATAACATTCAAAAGATAGCAGTTGATTATTTTGGTGGCGGTAATCCAAGATATTATCTAAAAGAAAAATATCTTCCTTGGTGGTCAAGTAAAGGAAAGCCAAAAGGATATTTTGCTTTATCCTTAACTTTCCTTCAAGGAGCCAAAGGAAAACTTCATCCAGGACAAAAAAGAAGCCCCGAAAATGAATATCGCTGGCTAAAAAATCCATATCAACCTCTTGATCTAATTGGCTATTCAATTTTTATTTATAAATTTTAAACAAATTCTAAATGTCAAATTTAAAATGCTAAACGATAAATAAATTCAAAAGTCAAAAGCAATAGATATTCAAAGAAACTTATTGAAACTTATAATCTCCGCCAAATTTGGTAATAAATTTTTTCAAAAATTTCAATTTATATCTATCTAAATTTTAAATTTTCACAAAATTAGAATTTTTTAAAAAAATTTTCAAAAAAATATCTTTTAGAAATTCAAAAAATTTAAGAAAAAAAATCTATTATTTTAAGAATTTTTAAAAAATTTGACTAAATTTTAAAAAAATTACCACCACTTTTAACAGAAATTCGAATCTATCTTTTTATTGATTTAAATATTTTTTTACAATCAAAATAGCCTCTTAATATCGCAGATATCTTCAACTTTATTTACGCACAACAAAATAATAAACAAGACATTCGCTTTTATTTTGCATACAACCATCAATTTTAGGATATAATTAAAAAACTTAACCTACAATAAAATTTTAATGTTTTTTTACAAATTCTTTAGTTAATTTTATTTAGAAAAATTTTAAAAATTTAAATAATTTAATTATTAAAAGTTATCTTTTAAATTAAAATTTAAACCCTTTTTTTATTTAAATTTTTTTAAAATCCAAATTTAAAATTTAAACGCGATCGCGTCTTAATTTAAAAAATTTTTATTTTTAAAGTTTAAATTTTTATAAAAACAAAAATAAAAATAAAATAAAAAAATAAAATAAAAAAAATAAAAATTTCTAAAATTTATAATTATTTTACAAATAAATGCGATCGCATTTATTTGTAATAACAATAATTAAAAATTAAAATAAAAATAGTTAAAATTTAATAAATACAAGAGGGTAAAGTTTAATTTTCGGACCTAAAATGTTTGAAAAATAGCGCAAACAAAAGATTTTCTTGTTCTTTTAAAGATAATTTTCTGTGATTATATCTCCAAACATATTCTCCAAGGTATAAAGATAATCTTTCTCTTCTTATGTCACCTTTAGCGGCAAGATTTCTTTTCAGATATCCCTAGAACCCTTCTAAACCATTAATATAATTTCCCTTCTTATTAGAATATTCATTATCTAATATGAGGACATCATATTAAATCCGATTCTTCAAACTTTACCCACGTAAACAAAAAATTTTTTAATTAAAAAAATTTTTTAATTGAATTTTTTCTACAATAAATGTTTTTTAAACCAAAGATTCTTGCAATTGAAACTTTTATAATTAAAATCCTTCACGATTAGGTTTTTTACAAAAAGTAGAAAAATAAAAAAATAGAAAAAGCAGAAAAACAAAAAGAATAAATCAAACCTAAAATCTTAAATTTAGACGCGATCGCGTCTAAATTTAATTTTTTTATATTCAAAGTCAAAACAACTACTTTTATTTTTAAACATTATAAATTTTAAATTCAAATTTAATTACAATCACAACTATTCTCTAAGCTTTCTTAAAATCAAAATTCAAATTTAAAATTTAAACGCGATCGCATTTATTTGTAAAATAGTCATTTTTGATTAAAATTAAAAATTAGAATTAAAAAATAATTGAGATTAAAATTAAAAAATTTTAAATTTTAAAAAAATATGCGATTAAAAAAGAAAAAAGTTAAAAAGAAATATCCTTTAAAAATTAAAAGATTTGGAACTTTAAAAAAGAAAATTCTTCTTTTACTTTTAGCCGGAATTTCTTTAGGTTTAACTAAAAGGCCAGATTATCAATGGAAAATTATCAAAAAAACCTCAAAAGAATGGGAGAAAATTAACCAAAAACGTTTAAAAGAAATCATAGAAGAATTTTACCAAGAAAAATTAGTTGAATACAGAGAAAAACCAGATGAATCTATTGAAATTGTCTTAACCGAAAAAGGAAAAACAAAGGCATTAGAAGGAAAAATTGATGAACTTGAAATTGAAATTCCAAAAACTTGGGATAAACTTTGGAGAGTTGTTATTTTTGATATTCCCGAAAAAAAGAAAAAAGCCCGAGATGCTTTGAGAAGAAAGCTTAAAGAACTTGGATTTTTAGAGTTTCAAAAAAGTGTTTTTATTTTTCCCTATGAGTGCAAAGATGAAATTGAGTTTATTGTTGAAATTTTTGAAATAAGAAAATATGTAAGATACCTAATTGTTAAAGAAATTACTAATGAAGAAGAATTACTTTTAAAATTTAAGTTAAAAAAATAAACAAAAACTTTTCTAAAAAATAAAAATTTCTAAAATTTATATTTTTTTACAAATAAACGCGATCGCATTTAAATTTAGAGTTCAATTTTTTATAATGCTTTTAAGAACTTAAAAAAAGATCTTTCTAATCTGAAAGAAATTTTTCTTTAAAGGTTGAAAAAAATCAGAGAATTTGTAAAATAATGAATAATGAAAAAAGGGATTCATCCAAAATATTATAAGGAAGCGAAAGTTAAATGCGCTTGCGGTAATGAGTTTGTAATTGGAGCCACAATGCCTGAAATTAGAGTTGAAATTTGCTCTAAATGCCATCCTTTTTATACTGGAAAAGAAAAAATTGTTGATACTGCAAGAAGAGTAGAAAAATTTGAAAGAAAAAGAAAGATGGCTAAAAAAGAAAATGCTTGATAAAAAGCAAATCGAGAAAGAATACCAAGAAATTTTAGAACGGCTCAAAAAAATTGAGCCAAATTTTTTATGCGAAGATTATAAAGAACTTTCAAAAAAAACAAATCATCTTAAAGAATTGCTTAATCTTTTAGAAGAAAAAGAAAAAGTCGAAAAAGAAATTAAAGAAAACCTTTTGCTTTTAGAAGAAGAAAACGATCTTGAACTTAAAAAATTAGCCCGAAAAGAAATTGAAAATTTAAAACAGAAAAAAAATGAAATCGAAAAAAAAATTGAGGCAAAAGTCGAGGAAAAAAGTCAAAAAAAAATCAATGAAATTATTATCGAAATTCGGGCTGGAGTTGGAGGCGAAGAAGCATCTTTGTTCGCATACGATCTTTTTTTGATGTACCAAAAATTTGCTCAAAAAAAAGGATTTTCCTTTTCAATTTTAGACGAGAAAAAAAGTGATCTTGGGGGTATTAAAGAAATTGTTTTCGAAATAAAAGGAAAAAGTGTTTATGATTACTTTCAATACGAATCAGGAGTTCATCGGGTTCAAAGAATTCCCTTCACTGAAAAGTCAGGAAGAATTCATACTTCTACGGCTTCAGTAGCAGTTTTGGTTCCTCCAAAAATCAAAAAAATTGAAATTAAACCTGAAGATTTAGAAATTAGTTTTTTTAGATCTTCAGGTCCTGGAGGTCAAAATGTAAACAAAGTCGAAACTGCAGTAAGAATCAAACATAAGCCAACTGGAATTATTGTTGCCTGCCAAAAAGAAAGAACTCAACAAAGAAATCGAGACCTTGCTTTAAAAATCCTTCAAGCAAAGCTTTACCAAAAAGAACTGGAAAAAGAAGAAGATCGACTTTTAAAAGAAAGAAAAACTCAAATCAAAGAATCTGCCCGAGCCCAAAAAATAAGAACCTACAATTTTTGTCAAAATCGAATTACTGACCATCGAATCAATAAATCTTTTTATAATTTAGAAGAAATTTTAGAAGGAAATATAGAGCCAATTTTAGAAGAATTTAGGAAAAAAATTTTATCGACAACTACCTGAAGAAGCATTAACTGAGGTTGCTAATTTTTGCTGGCACTCTTTTGGCGGTTCTGAAAACCCGGCACAAATGGCTTGTTTATATGCCTCAGGTTTTCTTTCTCCTTGATATAAAGATCCGTTTATGATTAAGGTTGGAGAACCGGTAACTTGATATTTTTTGTTTAAAGATACTTCTTTTTCTAAAAGAGAAATTGCTTCATTTTCTTGGCATTCTTTTACTTTTTCAATATCAATTTGATGTTTTTTAGCAATTTTCTGCCAGCAAGTAGTAATATTTTCAAGATTGCATTTTTTGTCTACCTCTATTAAATAATCCCAGAACTTATCCTTTTGATATTTAAAAATACACATCTCTCTTAGATCTTGATTTAATTCTTTTATTCCATGCATCGAACAATATTTTCCATTTTCAAGACAATAATCAGGAGAACCATTCATATAGTTCTGATAGATCACATAATGAGGTTCAATTTTTGCCTTTTCTCCTAAAAGTTTTACCACTGGATAAACTGTTTCTTCGGCTTGATTTCCAAAAGGACAATAACTCATTACAAAAAGCAATGCCTCTGAAAAATCTTTTTTAGGAATATTACTTAACATTTTTTCTTGAGGACTCATTGTAATATCAATTCCATCAAGAAGAAGATAATTTCCATTTCGAGTAAGATATGCTTCAATTTCTTGATTTTTCACTTTAAATTTAATTTTATAAAGCCCAGATTTATCATCTAAAACTTTATCGATTAAACTTGCTTTAGAATTTTCCTTTAAAAGATAACGATTGATATAATCAATGGCTCTATTTGATGCCTTGTCTAAAGAAATAGTTTTTTGACTCTCTGACGGCTTAAAAACTGATCCCAAGTAAAATGCAATTCCAAAAATAAAAACTCCTATCAAAATGTTTGTAAAAAAATTTTTCTTCATAAATTTATTTTTTTGCCGCTTCTTTGGCAAGTTTATCGGCAATTTTATTTTCTTCTCTTCTTATTAAATTAAATTCGACCTTTTTAAAATCTAAAGACAGATTATGAAGTTTTATAAAAAAGTCAATAAGTTCTTTTTCTTTTATTTTATAAAGACCTTTCATCTGTTTTACCAAAAGTTCAGAATCAGAAAAAATTCTGATAATTAAATTTTTAGATATCTTTTTCCCAAAAATTTGTTTTATTTTTTCTAAAGCAAAAATTGCCGCCGAATACTCGGCTTGGTTGTTAGTTTTTTCACCGATACTTTTTGAAAAAAATTTTTTTGAAATTTCTTTAGGACCTTTTTTAAAATAAATTCCAACTCCTGCAGGACCAGGATTTCTAAAAGAAGCCCCATCAATATAAACTACAATTTCTTCCATTATTATTTTTTAGATTCTTTTTTTCTCTTACTTTATGTCTTGTATCTTTTATTTTTCTATTTTTTCTAAATATTTTGCTGCTGACAACGCGGCTATGGCTCCTTGAGCAGCCGCAATTACAACTTGATGATACAAATTATTTGCAACATCACCAGCAGCAAAAATCCCCTTAGTAGAAGTTTCGCAAGTTCTTGGATTGATAATAATTTTACCAATTTTATCCATTCTAACAACCTTTTTTGCAAAATCAACATCAGGCATAACTCCAATTTGAACAAAAACTCCTTCTACTAAAATTTCTCTGGTTTCTTTTTTCTGTTCAACAATAATTTTATCTACTGAGGTTTCTCCCTTGATTTTTTTTACTTTGGCATTAAAAACTACTTCAATTTTTTTTGAATCAAAAATTTTTTCTTGAGTAATTTTGTCAGCCCGAAGTTTATTAGATGTTTCTAAAAGATAAATTTTTTTAGCAATTGGTAAAAGATACAAAGCGGCTTCACATCCTGAATTTCCACCTCCAATTATAGCAACATTCTTTTGAGAAAATAAAAAACCATCGCAAACCGGACAATAAGAAACACCTCTGCCTAAAAATTTTTCCTCACCTTCAATTCCAATTTTTCTTGGTTTAGCACCGCTGGCAATAATAATAGTTTTTGTCTGATAGCGATCATTTTCACTCGTAAAAACTTCAAAAAAATTTTTTTTCTTTTTAATTTTTGTCACGCTTTCTCCTTGATTAACATTAATTTTAAATTTTTCAAGATGATTTTTAAACTTTTTAATCAAATCCATTCCTTTTATTCTTTTAAATCCGGGATAATTTTCAATAAAAAAAGCATGAGAAACCTGACCAAAAAAGTCCTTTGTAATCAAAAGAGTATTCAGTTTTTTTCTTGTAGCATAGATGCCAGCAGTAATCCCTGCCGGACCAGCACCAATAATAATTAAATCAAGCATAGTTTTATAATTCCTATTTTAAGAAAAAAAATTATCTTGTCAAAAAAA